>DKEG01000013.1:13601-47970 GCA_002452095.1 Bacteroidales bacterium UBA6828
TTTCTACGTCTTTTCTACGTCTTTTCTACGTAATTGGTAAAGGCAGTATCTCTATGAGTGGAACCATTACAAACGGACGGAGATGCATAAGCGGGTGGGGGAGAATGAGGTCGGGAGTTTGGATGGAAAGGGAATGTCCCTGCGGAGTGATATAGAGCAACAGGTCGATGTCTATAAGGCGATCCTGATAGTGTCCGTGCTGCGATTTGTGAGTGCGCCCGAGGGTGTACTCTATTTGTTGGGTAGTGTAGAGAATATCTATTGGAGAAAGGTCTGTGGCGTATGAGGCGCAGAGATTACAGAATGAGTGTTCAGAGCGGAACCCCCATGGCTCGGAATAGAAGAAAGCAGATCGGCGGACAGGCAGACCTATATGTTGCCCAAGTAGTTGCAACGCATTATTGATGTTCTGCTCACGGTTTCCGAGATTGCTGCCAAGAGAGAAATATGCAATGGCAGTCCCATTTTCTATAGGGTAGGATGTATGCAATGCGTTTTACAGACTGTTTGTGGTGGCCTCGGTTACTACATTGAGCAGATGATTGGATGCGTCCACAAACGGACGATAGAGGACGGAGGTCTTTACGATTTCCGTCTTGCTGAAACAGCCGAATTGGCGGTCAAGCCGGTCGGCAAGGAATACTATTAACAGAACCACCAATGCCCATTTGGCAATGCCGAACAATCCTCCGCCCAATCGGTTGAGAAAACCGAGGTGAATAGCGCGTAGTAGTTTGGAAAGCATGCGTCCGAGGATATTCAGCACAATCGCAATCCCCAAAAACAGCAGGGCGTATGCAATCACATCGCACACACCCGCAGGCCATTCTGTTTGCAGCAATATCCACGCAGAGAAATGCGCACCCCACAGACGTGCGCCCAACACGCCGAACACAACTGCCAGTATGGCAATGAGTTCGGTGATCAGTCCGCGCATCAGCCCACGGATGAGTCCGATAAGCAGCGGCAAAAGGAGCAGGGCATCAAGCCAATTCATTTCGTTGAAACAAAAAAATAAAGGACAATGAACAAAGAATTAAAAAGCGGGACAAAGGTCAATGCTTGTTTGGGTATTGATCTTTGTCCCGCTCTTTTTCGTTTTACTCGGTTGGAGTGGTCTCTTCTTCTTTGGGAGCGGTGTACTCCTGCGGGATCCACTCTTTGCCCGTCTCGGTATTGAACATCACGATGTCGTTCAGCGGGCTGCTGTTGCCGATATTGATGTTACGCGGGGTGATAGACCAGTCGTATTTGTCGTGTGCATAGCGTGCATTGTCTCGGAACTGACCGAGGATACCCGTAATTGTCCCCTTATACTTGGCGCAGTTGGCAATACCGGTAGAGTCGGCACCAGGCAAATAGAAATGCGAGAACTTGCTATATTCCGAACTGCCGACGAGTGTCTCGTTGGTGCCATCGGAGATGATACGGCTTTGCGGGAAACCTACATTGTTGGTGGTCGGTGCAAAGACATTGGCATAACTGTCTGTCTCAGGATCGCCTGTGGTGCAGTCAGTCAGCGTGCCATTATATTCGTATTTGCCCGTAAACCACACGTCTTTGAGGACAACCAAACGCCCGTCCATCGTACGCATCTGCTTCTCGTCGTTGAGGTTGATAAAGTCGGCAATAGTGATGGTATCGTATTGCAGTTTCGATTGGTCGGGTACACCGATCAGCGTTACTGCATTGCGGAAAATGCCATTCGGAATACGTCCGGGAGCCCAACCGACCTTTTGCGTAGCGTTTTGCGCATAGATATTGTTGTTGTAGGCGGGTATGCATAGTTGCGGCTGGTCGCCATAACGCCCGATGCACAGCCCATTGCAGCGGATAAGTATCTCTTGTCCGAGTTGGTACATACCACCCACCGAACCGAGATCCACTGACACCCGCAGGTTCTGTTGCTTGCCGTTAATCACTTGTTGGATAACCAAGGATTTATAAAAATTTCCTCCGTAGTCGTCGGTCGTAACACGTCCTCGGATATAGATACCCGCACCGAAGGTCGGCAGGGTGTCAAGCGAGAACAGGTAGATACCATCGCCATTGGTAGCGCGGCTGCGGTATTGCGATGTATCGCTCCAGAAATTCCCTTGTTCGGTCATATAGGTGTCCACAAACTCATTGAGCGTGTAGAGGTGATATTCAGCATCGCGCTGTTGCATAATGCTTTCGATGTCGTCGCTCTTGCGGAACACATCGTCCTCAGTGAGGGCACGCGGTTCGCAAGCAGTGAACAGGGTTGTCGTAGCGGCAAACAGAGCGGCTATATAATAGATTTTACGTTGCATACTGATTAGAATTTATAGGTTACATTCAAGAAGAAATTCATACCCCATGCGTAGTAGTACTTGCTCGGGAATTTCCACGCATTTGGGGAGATAACCGAGTTCTCATTTTCGCCCACCCCCTGGCGCGTGTAGCGCGGCAGACGCGCCTGTTGGTAGCCGCCCGTCTTGAAATGGGTGTTGTTGGTGAGGTTGGTTACCGACAGGTTGATTGATAGCGACTGACGGTTCTTCAGATAGATCAATTTGCCCACGCTGGCATCAACAATGAAGCGGTTGAGCGGGTTGGTGGCAGCCAACGACTCCTGCATAGAAAGGATATTGTACGGATAACGCAATACAGGTACTCCGTTCTTATCCGGCACGGCATTGGTCGGGAAAGAGCCGTCGCCCGTTATCACAGCAGTTTTGCCATCAGTGGTCTCAATGGCATTGGCATAACTGTCTCCATACCACCCGTTTACAGGCGTTCCGTCAGCACGAACACCCGTGTAAAGACCTTTCATACGGCGCGAAGGAGCCACGTCGAGGAAGTTCCAGTCGTAGTAACTGACCGTTACATCAGCAAACCACATCTTCGGGTGGAAGAACGACAGTTTGAGGCTGGCGTTCACTTGCGGACCGGTTGCGACACGGATGCCCTTGAGCAGCACTTCGTCTTGCAACTCGAAGACCGATTTGCCGTCCTTGTCCTCGGCAAGTGCCATACCATTTTCGGCAGATGTGATAGCCATTGCGTTGCTTGTATAGCGATAATCGCCCACGCTGGCAGCACCTGTCAGGGTAAAATACGTACCGAGTTTCACGGCAGCGGCTGCTTCGATACCCATATGACGGCGGTTGATACCGGTCAGAGCTTGGTTGACAAACGTACGTGCCTCGTCATCATAGTAGCCGTTCAGTTCGCTTCCGTCCCAGAACTGGGTGAAGAAACCCGTGATACGACCGCGGACAATGGGGAAATTGAACTCGTATGAGAGGTCGCCACCTGCCACTTTCTCGCTGGCTGCATAGAAGTCCTTGAGGTTCTTGGCATTGTCGTGGGTATAGATTGTCTCAATAGCGCGGTCGTGAACACGCTGTGAGATGTAGGCATTGCGTGCCAACGGAGCGCGTGTCTCTGCCAACGCATTAATCTTCAGTTTATTGCGTCCGTCAATCTTGTAGGTAGCACCGAGTTTGAAAGCAGGGTCAATGAAATGGTGCGCCTGTCCCATATAAGTGGTACCTGCAGTAAGTGTGCCGGCATTGGCATGGGCGATGATCTCGTCGGCTTGTGTACCGAGGTAGTGGAAAGCGTATTGCGGATTGAGTTGCGAGAGATACCATGCACGACCATTGATCATATTGGTGGTACGTTGCATAGAATAGTAGGTGAGTTGCAGGGCATAATAGAAATCCACTTCGTTGAATGTCCACTCGTTCTGCGCCCACAGTTTGGCAGTACCCATATTGATACGGTAGTCGTAGCCGAAACGGTCGCCATCGTGCTTTACATCGTTGTAGTCGGCAGCAATATCGTTCTTCTTCACATTAGCGATGTCGGTTTGCGACAGCCCTGCATTGGTAGCCAACTCCTTGATATCACGGTCGGCAAACGGATCGACATCAATCCATTGTTTACCGCCGAGCAGATCGTCTACTGTCTTGTAGTGGATACCTTGCGAGAACTTGCCCTCCAAACCGGCGGTAATCTTGAGATGGTCGAACTGCGTATTCACGTAGTTGATATTCGCCATAGCCTCCTGGATATTGTTGTGGCGGCGTTCCAACAGGTAACGTGCCGACCCGTTGGGGTTGTTGTAGTTGTTGGCGATGTTCGAAGCGTAGATGTTGTCCCAATCGATCTGGGTAGTCTTGTTGTCGCGACTTTGCCACAGATCCACCAATGCATTATATTGTTGTGCATTGATACTCGGCCCGATGATGTTGCCATCGTGTGCTAATTGCCCCATACCCATCTCGAGGCCATTCATATCTGCGCCGATGAAATTACCATACGGATAGTGGCTGCCGTCCGAGCCAAAGAGTTGCTCCGAGTTGGAGTCGGCAATCTGTCCGTCCCAAAGGAACGAAGGCAGGTTGCGGTAGTAGTCAGGACGCGGGTCCGGCGCATTATAGAATGTGAGTGCCGAGTTGCTGTAGAAACTATAGTGGTAGCCGACGGCAAACTTCATCTTGTTGTAGTCGTCAATCTTCAGGTCGTAATTCAAGATGGCGGTCGGGTCATACGATTTGACAATGCGCGAGTTGCGTACTTTGCCATTCTGATAGCCCCAATATGGGTTATAACTATTGTGCCCCCACGAGGTTTTGTTGTAGGCATTGGTCAGGTCGTACACCTCTTGGGTAACGGCCGCCGACTGCCCGCGCTCGGTAGGTGCACCGAAAGTGATGATAGACAATTTGTCGCCGTTGTTGAATTTCTTTTCTGCCGAGAAGAAATAGCCCAGCGAGTAGTACTTGATACCTTCACCGATAATTCCCTTCTGGTCGATATATGGCGAGAAACGGAATGCCATCTGTCCGATAAACGACCAACCGTTGGCAAGCGGTCCGCTGGCGTAGGTGGCATTTACGCGGGCTTTGTAGTTGCGGTTGGTGCCGGCAACTCCCACTTTCCATCCCTGTGCATAGCGCGAAGCGTCCATCAGATAGTTGGTCGAAGTGCTGAGACCGCCAAAAGCGAAATTGGTCGCCTCAATAGGGTTCAGCACCTCTTTGTTGCGGCTGGCGTCGTTCAAACCGCCCATTGACGAAAAATTGAACTGACCGCGCTCGGCAGAGTTGAAGTTGATACCGTTGATGTAGGTCTGCTCGTAGGTCTGGTCGTAACCGCGTTTGCGGTAACGGGCTGTGGACCAAGCAAATGAGGTGGTCGAGTTGAATACATCGTTGCTTGCCGAGGAAGCCGATGCCTGCGCCTGCGACTTGCCCTCATCGTCATTGAGATCTTCATCCGCAATGTTGAGGAGGATCTCCTCTTGGGCATCGCGTGCAAGATCACGTTGCAGACAAATGTTTCCTAGGTCATTTAATTCACCTTCTTGTAATAAAACCAATTGAATATCAGGCATATAGCCATCTGCTTCGATAATAATTTCTTCATCTATTGGTTCCAGATATGTGAAAGAAAATTCACCATTGGTGTTAGTGGTGGTGGAGATTCCTTGATTTCCTAAGGTAATTTTTGCTCCTGCAATAGAATGACTACCATTGTCCTTGGATAATATACGTCCTCTTATACGTGTAAGCGTAGTAGGCTTGCTATGTGTTTCTATGTTGGTTTGATTTTCTACAGCCTGTTTGTCAGATACAACTTCTTTCGTTTCCGTAGTAGGTACTTCTGTAGGAGTAGAAACCTCTGTAGTATTTTCTACTTGTTGTTCATCAGCCTTTATTTCCTTTGGTTTTCTTGTCTTGGCAGGAGAAATGTTTGATGGGGCTATCCAAGAGCGTATGCCTTTAAGCAAAATACCATCTTTATGAAAGAGTGAACCTATTTGCCGTATCGTGTGTTTGACATCATATACCCATTTGGATATACGCTCACCCGTTATATAATGAGTGGCATCGCGGTTTACGGTTATTGTATCTCCTACTTGATATTCTATTTGTTGTGGCGGTGTGTCTTCTGCAAAGACAGTTCCGGCAACGACAAATGTTGTAAGGAGCATTAAAAAGATTTTTTTCATATAAAATTAGTTTTGATTATTCATTTTTGTGATAATCTCTTCCAAATCTGTGCAGAATAAATCCAAACTCCGATTGGCTTTTCTGCAGTAGGGCAGAGACCGTTTTAATTGTTTGGTAATTTCTTGATAATCCAAATGTCTTTTGTTTGTACTAATATATTTCTTCTTTTTGTTTCCTAAAGAACCAATCGTTGCTTGCAGACGTTCCTTAGGACTTGCCAATGAAGATGTATCATTATCGGAGTTGCTGAAAATGGGTATCAGCCATGCATCTGTTTCTTCAATAGCAATAGCATATACTATTTTACATCGGTATTGCACAGGAATGTATGCTTCCAACTTTGCTTTTACTGCTTGACGGAGCGTCTCTGAATAGGTAGTCCAATCTGTATTTTTCGTTCGTATAGGTAGAGGTATGTTATAATTAGTTTCACCTCGTTCCGCCGTATCAATCTGCACAATAATAACTCCTTCCTCTTCAAAAGAATCGAAAAAGGCAGAAAGAATACCAGTATCAGCACAAGTATGCATAACCAATTCCCAATTGCTGAAACGCATTTCAGAAGCATCTGTCTCATCAATAATTTCTTTAGGACGAATGGAGTAAATATCTGTGCTATCCGCTTTTAGCAGATATTTTAATATGTTGCGAATGACATATATATCAGCAATGCCCTCGGCAATAATTCCATACCTCATACCTAAAAGTTATTAGGAACGCCACCAATCAAACCATTCATCCACATCTCTGAGAGTTTCATCCGGGCAGAACTTTCCTTTGTGCGTAGTTGTTTGGCAATGGTATATCCTTCATCATTTCGCTCTACAACATACAACTTCTGATTATTGTCATTCAGGTTCAAACCATCTAAAACAGCAGGGTTTTGAGTAGTGAGAAGCACTTGTTTACCATTGCTTTTTGCCAATTTGGCAAGAATGGTAAGCAGGTGTCTGCACAGGCGCGGATTCAAACCATTGTCAATATTATCTATTGCAAAAAAGGAGGGGGTTTTCACACTGACAAAGAGAGTTAAATAGAAGAGCAACTCCAGTATTCCTTCATTGGCATTTTCTGCAGAAAATATGTTGTTGGTTTTTTGCATATACCGATCCTGAAAATACAAATTAGATATGCTTCGACCTAACTTATATCCTTGCATCTTGTACGTATCATTGGTGTCTATGAAAATATTCTGCATCCAAGGAATACATTCTGCAACTTCATCTTTGATAAGTCTTTTGTCAGATTCTGACATAGTACTTAATAATACGTCCAAACCTTCACCATGCAAACCTAATGGCATTTGGTAACTGCCTGTAGTAAAACCACGTAGTGCATCAATAGAGGCAGAGTAGATTAGATACTTGGATAGGGTGTTTCTGAGTACTGTGGATTTTGATATATTGACAGATGCGTGCCAATCGGCATATATGTCATCCGGATGTTCGTTGGTGATAAGGTAGTTTAATTGTTCTTTTTCGTTGCTAATGGTAATTGCAATTTTTTGTGAAAGTTTATGCCCGAAGAATGATCCGACAACCAAATTTGGTTTTGCGATTCGGATACCTTTGTAGAACATTTCATCTGTTTTTATATGTCCGTCTCTTTCGGCTGCAGCCATACCTACAGCCTCCAAGATATTGGACTTACCCGAACCATTTGCTCCAATCAATACATTGATGTTACCCAAATTGAGAGTAACATTGGCTATTGATTTGAAGTTTTGTATGGCAAGTGTCTGTATCATATCGGTACAAAATCATTAGATTAGAATTCTGCGGTTTTCGGAGTACGGGGGAAGGGGATGACATCGCGGATATTCTGCATACCCGTAACGAAGAGCATCAGTCGCTCGAAGCCCAGTCCGAAACCGGCATGCGGTGCGGCACCGAAACGGCGTGTATCGAGATACCACCACATATCCTTCATCGGGATCTGGCGGCGTTCGATCTCCGCGTTCAGTTTATCGAGGCTCTCCTCACGCACCGAACCGCCGATGATCTCGCCTATCTGCGGGAACAGCACATCGGTACCTTGTACGGTCTTGCCGTCCTCGTTGATCTTCATATAGAATGCCTTGATATCCTTGGGGTAGTCTGTCATAATGACGGGTTTGCCGAAATGTTCCTCTACCAGGAAACGCTCGTGCTCGGAGCAGAGGTCGTCGCCCCAGTTGCAAGGAAACTCGAATTTCTTGCCGTTCTTCATTGCCTCTTGCAGGATATTGACACCCTCGGTGTAGGTCAGACGCACAAACTCGGTGTTGATGACCGATTTGAGGCGGGCAATCAGCCCTTTGTCCACGTATTGATTGAGGAACTCAAGGTCGTCTTTGCAGTTCTCCAATGCCCAACGGACGCAGTATTTGATGAAATCCTCTTCGAGGTCCATCAGTTCGTCTTTCTGTATGAAAGCCACTTCGGGTTCGATCATCCAGAACTCTGCCAAGTGGCGCGGAGTGTTGCTGTTCTCGGCGCGGAAGGTAGGACCGAAAGTGTAGATCTTACCGAGTGCCATAGCCGCCAACTCGCCCTCCAACTGACCGCTAACGGTCAGCGAAGTCTGCTTGCCAAAGAAATCGTCGGAGTAGTCAATCCTGCCATTCTCGTCAAACTTCAGGTTGTAGAGGTTCTTGGTGGTTACTTGGAACATCTGCCCTGCACCTTCGCAGTCCGAAGCCGTGATAATCGGAGTATGGAAATAGAAATAGCCGTGCTCGTGGAAATAGGTATGGATAGCCATAGCCATATTGTGGCGGATACGGAATACCGCCCCGAAAGTGTTGGTACGCGGACGCAGGTGCGCAATGGTACGGAGGTACTCCATACTGAGTCCTTTCTTTTGCAACGGATATTTCTCGGGGTCGGCTGTGCCGTAGATCTCCAGACCGGTGAGTTGTATCTCCACTGATTGTCCTGCCCCCTGGCTCTCTACGAGCGTCCCCGTAGCCGAGATACAAGCACCCGTGGTAACGGGTTTGAGTTGCTCCTCGGAGAACTTGCTCAGGTCTGCCACAATCTGAATGTTCTTGATAGTGGAACCGTCGTTGAGGGCGATAAACGATACATTCTTGTTGCCGCGACGGCTTCTGACCCAACCGCGGACATTGATTTCTGCGCCGAAGTCGGTGCGCTTGAGCGCATCAATGATTACTGTTCTTTGCATTATGTTGTTGTTTTCTATTTACTATATTCGGGTGAGGCTATCCTTATGGAAAAAGCAAGGAAACCTCATGGAAATTCCTAATTCGTAACTCCTAATTAGAACGGTGCTTCTTCGAAGTCGCCGAGCGAATTGGCATTGGCGGACGCTCCGTCGGGACTCATACTGTTCATTTTCGACTGGAAACTCTGGTATTCGCCGTCGCCGGATGCCTGTGCGGGCGGTATATCGTAGTCGTCATCGGGGGCGACTTCGTCCTCGTTTTGGAACTTCGCGAACTTGGAGCGGAAACGCAGGAACACTTCGTCGGTGGCACCGCTACGATGCTTGGCGATAATGATTTCCGCCAGTCCGCGCAGGTCTTTGCCCGTCTTCTCGTCGTTGTAGAAGTGGAAGTACTCGGGGCGGTGGATAAAGCAAACCATATCGGCATCCTGCTCTATGGCACCCGACTCACGCAAGTCGCTCAACTGCGGTTTCTTGCCCTCATTCCCCTGACGCGCTTCCACACCACGGTTCAACTGGCTGAGGGCGATAATAGGTATATCCAATTCCTTGGCAAGCCCTTTCAGGTTGCGGGAGATGATACTGATTTCCTGCTCGCGGCTGCCGAAACTCATACCCTGTGCGTTCATCAGTTGCAGATAGTCGATGATGATCATCCGTACATCATGTTCGCGCACGAGTTTGCGCGCTTTGGAGCGCAATTCGAACACAGAGAGCGACGGCGTATCGTCTATGTACAGCGGTGCACCGTACAATTCGTTGATCTTGGTGTTGAGGCGGGCTTTGTCGTCTTTGGTCAGACGCCCGGTCTTGATCTTGTCGCCCTCTATCTCGCACACGTTCATAATCAGACGGTTCACCAACTGCACGTTGGACATCTCGAGCGAGAACATCGCCACGGGAATTTGATAATTGACCACTATGTTCTTTGCCATCGAAAGCACAAAGGCGGTCTTCCCCATTGCCGGACGGGCGGCGAGGATCACAAGGTCGGATTTCTGCCAACCCGCTGTAACCTTGTCCAGTACACCGAAGCCGGACGGAATACCCGATATGTTGCTGTCGTTTTTCTCCGCCTCGGTCATACGGCGCAATGCCTCTGCCACAACAGGGTCGATCTGCGTAACATCACGCTTCTGCGCACGCTGCCCGATTTCGAACACGCCCGCTTCGGCCTTATTCAGTAGTTCTTCGATGTCCTGCGTCTCGTCGTATCCAGCCTCCTCTATCTCGGCGGCAAGGTGTATGAGGTCGCGGGCGGTGGCTTTCTGGGCAATGATCTGCGCATGGTAGCGCAGGTGGGCGGTGGAAGCCACACGGCGGGTGAGTTCGGTCAGGTTGTACAGCCCGCCTGCCTCCTCCAGAGTACCCATACTCTTCAGTTTCTCCGCCACCGACAGCGAATCAATCGGCTGGTCTTTGGCTGCCAAGGCGCGTATCGCCTCAAAGATGATACGGTTCTGGTCTTTGTAGAATGATTCGGGCGTGAGCAGATCGGCTACGGTACCATAAGCCTCTTTCTCAATCATCAGTGCACCCAGTACCGAGTCCTCCAGTTCGGGGGCTTGGGGGGGCAACTTGCCCATTTCGTTTGCACCTACTTTCGGGGTGGAGTTGCTTCGGTGACGTGTATTTTTAGTGGTTTCTGCCATATTCTGTCAGTAGGTTGTGTGCAGCGACAAAACTGCTTATCTCATTGTTCAATACTTGTTTTTCTGCCTGTTCGATAAACCGCTCCATACGTTCGTTTTTGTAGAAGCCGTCCAACAGGGCTTGGTTGATGGTCTCGTACATCCAGTATTTAGCCTGCTCGGTGCGGTGGCGGTCAAAATAGCCGTTTTTGCGGACAAAAGCGATATACTCTTCGATATTCTTCCACACTTCCGCTACGCCCGTATGCTCCACCGAGGAGCAGCATATCGCATCGGGTTTCCAGCCCGACTCCGAGGGCGGAAAGAGTGCCAGCGCATTGCGGAAACTTACGCGCGCGGCGCGCGCACGCTCTATATTATTGCCGTCGCATTTGTTGATAGCGATACCGTCCGCCATCTCCATGATACCGCGCTTGATACCTTGCAGTTCGTCGCCCGTGCCGGTTACCTGCAGGAGCAGGAAATAGTCCACCATCGAGTGGGCGGCTGTCTCCGATTGCCCGACGCCTACCGTCTCCACCAGTATTGTGTCGAACCCTGCGGCTTCGCATAGCACGATCGTTTCGCGCGTCTTGCGTGCCACACCGCCCAGCGAACCGGCTGACGGACTGGGACGAATAAACGCATTCGCAGCAGCCGACAATTCGTTCATACGTGTTTTGTCGCCGAGAATACTGCCTTTGCTGCGCTCGCTTGAGGGGTCAATCGCCAAGACGGCAAGATGTTTGCCCTGCCCGCAGAGTTCGGTGCCAAGTGCCTCGATAAATGTCGATTTGCCAGCCCCCGGTACCCCCGTGATGCCTACGCGGATAGAGTTTCCCGAATAGGGCAAACACATCTCGATCACTTTCTGTGCGATGGCTTGGTCGGACAAGAGACTGCTCTCGACCAGCGTTACCGCCTGACCGAGAATGGACGCATCGCCGCGACGGATGCCCTCGAAATACTCTTCGGCACTCAGCGTACGTTTCTTGCGGCGAAAGGTGGCATACGGATTAACGCTGGGGAGGTTTTCCACCCCCGCATTAACCATCAGACCTTTGTATTGTTGCTCGTTTTCAGGATGATGCATAGTTTAATTGACAATTTGTAATTTGTAATGTGTAATTTGTTACATAAACGTTCTGACTAATGACACATTACAAATTAAAAATTACAAATTATTTTACCGTCCACGTCAGGTTTACGGTGTGGCGCGGGTGGTTCGGGTCGTTGGTGATGACCAGAATCTGGCGTGCATACTTGCCCGCTTCCATCGGTTTGCCATCCTGCAATGTATTGATGTCCACTTTGATGGTTGCGGCTTTCGGACTGGCTTTTACCGATTTCGGTGCTGTGCAGACCACGTTCTCGTCGCTGCTGTACACGCGGCGAATAGCCAGCGCGTTGGTGCCACCATTCTTGATGCTGATGGTGCCTTTCAGGTGCTTGCCTGCAGCCACGGTACCGAGGTCAAACTGGGTATCCATTTCCATAATAGGGGCATTCTGACGCTCTGCCGGAGTCAGGGTAGAGAAGTCTTCCACTACATCGGCACGGAGTGTAATCATATACTCATCGGTGTGTTGTTGCTTGCCGTTCACTACCACGTAGGCGTAGAGAGTGGTAGGACCGTAGTTCTTGCAAACTTTCGAATCGAAGATAAACACCAGTTTGCCGGTTTGTGTGGCTTTCACAGGGCTGAGCGTCACTTGCGACAGCAGGTAGTTGTCCTGGTCGCGGGTTGCCAATTCCACAGTGAGGTCCTGTTGGGTAAGGTTGGCATACTCAATCTCGCGGGTAACGCTTTCGCCTTTCTTGATGGTGCCGAAATTGATGGTCTTCGATTTGAGACTCAGTTCGCCCATCTTTACGGCATACTGGTTGATCGGTTTGGCAGGTTTCGGAATCACCTCACCTTTTATATACAGGCGCTGGGTCGCAGTTGTGGCATTGGAGGTAATGGTGATAGTCTTTTGGAAGCGTCCGGGGCGGCCGTTAGGGTTGTAGGTAACGGTTATCTCACCGTTCTGCCCGGGCTCTATCGGTTCGCGTGTCCATTTGGGCGTGGTGCAACCGCAACTGGCACGCACATTGCTCAATACCAGCGGTTCCATACCTTCGTTTTTGAATTTGAAAACCGTAGTAACGCGACCGTCTGCCTCGTTAATCTTGCCAAAGTCGTGCTCTGTCTTCTCAAATGTGATGACCGGTTGTTGTGCCATCATGGCTACTGCCACCAGAGCCATAGAGAGAGTTGCAAAAATCTTTTTCATATCACTATGTCGTTTGTTTTGTTAAATTTGCTTTATCTTTTCGGGGAGCAAACCCTTTCTATCATAAGCGCATCCTATAACCATCCATCTACGTTTCCTATATGGATAATAGGGTGCTTGTTTTTATCAATAATTAACCATATTTCCCGCCGTAGGCGAATACGATTTATGGCAATTTATAGATGTAAAGTCAAAGATGTACTTAACGTCATTTCAATATAATTTTAGCATATAAAATTTATGGTTAATTTGTGGTAATACGGCGTAGCCGTCCGTTCAATATAGCCTCGATAATGCCGATTTGTGTTTACTATTGTAGTGTTTACCATATCGTTATTTGTTGTTTAATAGTTGTTGTCAGTTGTTGACCGACAAAGTCCCCTTCTTTCATTCTTTATTTTGAACTCACGTTACTTGGATTTCTTGCCCGCCAGGGCAAAGGAATCTCATCTCGAAACTTACGATAATCAACCGTTATTGGTCTCTATCCGTTTCACCACTTTGATCTCCTCTATCTTTTTGAGGGCTTGGAACAGGTCTTGCAGTTCCTTGCGGTCATAGACATAGAGTTCCAGTTCGCCCTTGAAAATACCGTCATCGGCTGCCACTTGCATAGAGCGTATGTTGATGTGGAACTCCTCGGTGATGATCGTCAGCACATGGATAAACACGCCGAACTTGTCAATGCCCTGTATCTCAATCGTTTCGACGAAAGACTGCACCCTGTGGGTGTTCCATGTGGCGGCATAGATGCGTTTGCCTTGCGACGACTTGAGCAGCATCGCCTCGTTGCAGTCGATCTTGTGGATATACATCTTGCCGTCGTCGCCCAGATAGCCGAGTACCTCGTCGCCGGGGATAGGGTGGCAGCAGTCGGCTAAGATATAATCGTGTCCCAGATTTTCATCCGTCAGGACTATCGTTTGGTGCGATTTGGGTGCCACCGGTGCCGGTGTCTGCGGCTGCTGCAGAGCGGGTTGCGGTTTGTCTTTCTCCTTGTCTGCCGACGAGAAGGGGTTGAGACGCGCCCAAAAACCCCTCTTCGGAAAGATAATCTGCTGCATATCGTCCAGGCGTATCACTCCCTGACCTATTTGCTGATAGAGTTGGCTCGGGCGGGTGAGTTGGTAATGGTTGAGCATACGCTGTAATGCCATATCCTCGCTGCCTTTCGCCTCCAGCATACCCCACGCATCGTGGAACAGTTTGTCGCCGCGCTTGATGTACTGCCGCTCCTCGCGGCGGAAATACTCGCGCAGGCACGACTGTGCCTTGGCGGTCGTTACAAAATCCAGCCAGTTCTCCTGCGGATGCTGGCTGCCCGAGGTGAGTATCTCCACCTGGTCGCCGCCTTTCAGTACGTAACTGAGCGGCACCAACGTATGGTTCACTTTCGCACCGATACAATGTTCTCCCAACTCGGAGTGGAGTAGAAAGGCAAAATCGAGTGCGGTCGCCCCTTGAGGCATCGTCTTGATCTCCCCTTTCGGCGTGAAAACAAACACCTCCTGCGCAAACAGGTTCAGTTTGAACGTGTCGAGAAACTCCATTGCGTCCTTCTCGGGGTGCTCCAGAATCTCCTTTATCTCGCAGAGCCATTTGTCCAATTCCGACTCGTCCGACTCGCCCGTTTTGTATTTCCAGTGCGCTGCCAGACCGCGTTCCGCCAGTTCGTGCATACGGTCTGTACGTATCTGCACCTCGATCCACTCGCCGTCCTGCCCCATCACGGTTACGTGCAACGCCTCGTAGCCGTTGGCTTTCGGCGTGCTGATCCAATCGCGGATACGCTCGGGGTGCGGGCGGTAGATCTCCGTGATAGCGGAGTAGATCATCCAGCACTGGTCTTTTTCCGACATCGACTCGTTGGGCGTAAACACGATACGCACCGCCAGCAGGTCATACACATCCTCAAACGGTATCTGCTGGGTGGTCATCTTCTTCCATATCGAATAGACCGATTTGATACGTGCCGTGATGCTGAATCGGTATCCCATTGCCTCCAATTTGGTGCGGATAGGGGCGGAGAATGTCTCAAATGTAGCCATCTGGGCGTTCTTGTTCGCCGCCAGTTTGGCTTCTATCTCGGCGTAGGTATCAGGGTGCTCGTATTTGAAACTCAGGTCTTCCAGTTCCGTTTTGATGGGGAACAGACCCAGGCGGTGTGCCAGCGGGGCATAGATATATTGTGTCTCGCCGGCAATCTTGTACTGCTTGTCTTTGGGCTGTGCGCCGAGGGTGCGCATATTGTGCAGACGGTCGGCTATCTTTATCAGCACCACACGTATATCATCGGAGATGGTAAGCAGCAGTTTGCGGAAATTCTCCGCCTGCTCGCTGGCGTGTTCGCCGAATACGCCGCCCGAAATCTTCGTCAGTCCGTCCACTATCTGGGCAATCTTGTCGCCGAAGAGGTTGCGTATATCATCGATGGTATAGTCGGTGTCTTCCACCACGTCGTGGAGCAGCGCACTGCATATACTGGTGCTGCCCAGACCTATTTCCCGCACACAGATACGCGCCACTGCCAGCGGGTGCATGATATACGGCTCGCCACTCAGGCGGCGGACACCTTTGTGTGCCTGCTTGGCAAAATGAAAAGCATGTGTGATTAGTTCCACCTTCTGGCGGTGCATCGTATGGGCATAATCGTCCAGCAGCGCCTCGAACTCGTGCTGAATCATCTGCTCTTCTTCCTGTGTAAACTCGCTTTCTGTCATTCTACTGAAAAGGTCTGCAAAATTACTAAAACTATTCCATATATGCAAACCCGCCTGCGCTTTTTCATTTTTGCTAATCCATTCTTCGTAAAATTCCTATTTGCCTTATTCGTCTTATTGGTCTCATTGCCCTACGCCTTGCAAAAAGTGCATTTTGTTAAGATTCCATTGTGCATTGTGCATTATGCATTGTGTATTGAAAAGTCAGGTGGATGTCAGGTGGATGTCAGGTGGATAGCGGGTGCTTGCCGCTCTCTCGAAATGTGTCAAATTTTAAGATACCCCGCCAAACACTTGGAAATTCGAAAAAAATGCAGTAACTTTGCAGCAAATTTGTGGCAAATTCGACCGGTATGTCTAAAAGAGTACTCCTGTATATTGTTTTTTCTTTGCTTGTGGTGCTGCCGCTGGCGGCAAAAGGTGTACCCGATAAGCCTTTTACCGTGGTGATTGATGCCGGGCACGGCGGCAAAGACCCCGGAGCCATTGGCAAGATAGCGCAGGAGAAAAACCTCAATCTTGATGTCGCATTGCTCACCGGCAGGATGATCAAAGAGCAATTCCCCGATATCAACGTGGTCTATACGCGACAGACCGATATTTTTCTCCCACTGCAGAAGCGTGCCGACATCGTGAACAGCCACAATGCCGATCTCTTTATCTGTATCCATACCAATTCGTCCGAATCCAAAGCCGCCGAAGGGGTGGAGACCTTTATTCTCGGTACGGAGAAGATGGACAAGAACCTCGATGTGGCTATGCGAGAGAACTCGGTTATCAAACTTGAGTCCGACTACCAGACGGCTTACCAGGGCTTCGACCCCAATTCGATTGACTCCTATATTATGTTCGAACTGATGCAGAACGCCTATATGGACCAGTCGCTGCAGTTCGCCACCTTTGTGCAACGCCAGTTTGTGGAAAACCTCCACCGTGCGGAGCGTGGAGTGCGCCAGGCGGCATTCTGGGTGCTGCTCAAGTCGGCTTGCCCGAGTATTTTGCTTGAGATGGGCTTTATCTCCAATCCTGCCGAGGAGAAGTACCTTGCCTCCGAGAAAGGGCAGCGCGATATGGCGCAGTCGCTGTGCAACGCCTTTGCGCAGTTTACACACCGTACGCCTGCAAGACCGCTCCTTCCGAAAGATACGGCAGCGGTGGAGAAAACCTCCGTTGCCACCCCCGTAGATACGCTGCCGAAGCAGCAGGACAGCCTTACGCAGACGGTTGCAACGGCTCGGAAACAGACCACCTATGCTATCCAACTCTTGGCTTCCCGTACGCCTGTTTCCGACAAGGACTCGCGCCTGCACGGACTGAAATGCCAATGCCTCCAAGTGGACGGCTGGTACAAATACTATTATGGCGAATCGGCTGACCGTGAAGCCGTGGTGCGTACCCAAAAAGAGATACGCAAACACTTCCCTGATTGTTGGATTATCAAGTTGGAAAAATAACAGAATATGAAATACGCTCGTGAAATCAAGGTCGGCATTCTTGCCGTCGTTTGTATCTTTTTATTGTTCTTTGGCTTCAATTTTCTGAAAGGAGTCAATATATTCTCGTCTATGTACGCTTTCCATGGCGTGTACGATAATATACACGGCTTGGAGGAACAGGCACCCGTGATGATACGCGGTTATAAGGTTGGGCAGGTGAACACTATCAAGTATGATTTTATGCGCGACAGTGCCTTTACGATAGAAGTATCTGTCAACAGGGATATCGATATTCCCCGCGGTACCCGGATGGCACTTGTGGCAGACGGATTGCTCGGCGGTATGGCAATTGAGTTGCAACTGCCTGCCAATCCGGGGCAGGAACTATGCAAGTCGGGCGAGACCTTGCCTACGCTCTATATCCCCGGTTTGGTAGAGGACTTGCAAGCCAACCTCTTGGCATCGCTCAGCAGTACCATCAGCGGTGTGGATTCGCTGGTCAACCAACTCAACAGCCAGTTGGCAAACGACCACTTGGCAAACACTTTGGCGAATGTGGACAATATATCGTCCGACCTCACCACCGTATCCCGTGACCTCAAAGGACTGATGGCTGACAAGGTGCCGCAGATTGTGGACAATGCGGATAGCACGATCAACAGCATCAAGCAGATTGCTTCCGACATCAACGGTGCGGACATCGCCGCAACGGTGGCGCGTGTGGACTCGGCTGTAGCACAGGTGAATACCACGCTGGCAGATGTCAATTCGGATAACGGCACACTCGGTCTTTTGCTCCACGACAAGTCGCTCTACCGCAACATCGATGCCACTGTCGTCTCTGCTGATTCGCTCCTTACCGACCTCAAGGCGAATCCCAAACGCTACGTCCATTTCTCCCTCTTCGGTCAGAAAGACAAGAAAGCCAAAAATAAATAGCACTATATAGAAAGATAGAAATAGAAAGTGAGTTTGTATAACTATTTTAGTTTGTACAAATGAATTTTTTATCGTAATTTTG
This sequence comes from Bacteroidales bacterium UBA6828, assembly GCA_002452095.1. Taxonomy (GTDB): domain Bacteria; phylum Bacteroidota; class Bacteroidia; order Bacteroidales; family Paludibacteraceae; genus Colicola. The sequence goes on from DKEG01000013.1 coordinate 31,841, forward strand.
CAGCCGAATAGAATAATAATTAAAAGAATGACAATAGTCCTTTTGTTTATGGGACTATAAAACGATAAACACGTCCCGGGTCTCCGGACGTAAAACAAAGAGACCGATTGAAGTTCACGCAGAGGTGTGGGGTGGGTATTATGGCTTGCGCAAGCGAGCATTAAGCCCGCAAGACATCAATGTGATGGGCTTCGCAGACATAATAAAAGGCGTTTATTGCGCTCTGTTCTGACGAATTGAAATGTCGCAGTTTCTTTAGAGTAATCAGACTTAGCAACGATAGATGTCCTCGGAATATAAGTATATTTCGCAACCTGTGTAGGGACACGGGCATCTTGCCCGTAGGTGGTATGCAAGTACCATTGATTGTTCCCTTTCTATGCTCTTTTGTAGAGTGTGGTTTGATTATAGGTGTGCGTATAGTCTTATATTGGCGTGGGCTTCGCGTTGTCGGTTCTATTACTCAAGGCAATGCGACAGCCTCAATTCGTGGAACGACGACGGTCGAACTCCACGTTTTTTTATTGTGCTTAGTCTAATCCATTATTATTGACGCATAGTTGGGAGTTCCTATGCAACGACACAAAACTAAAACACAATGAAAAAAAGCATTGTATTCGCATTGGTATTCGCTATGGCAGTGCCATGCACCACACTCGCACAAACGCAAAAGGAACTGAACAAAGAGCGTAAAGAAGCAGTCAAACAAAGCAAGAAAGAACTGAACGCCAAAGTTAGCCGCTCCACCAAGAAAGAAGCAAAGCGGCTGCAGAAAGAAGGTTGGCAGGTGACCCCGGGTGCGCTGCCACTGGAGAAGCAGTTGGAGAAGGCATACACTATGCAGTATGAATTTGACGAAAGTGGTTATCCTCTCTACATCATGGCTGAAGCAATGAGTATCGGCGAGAACTACGATGGTGCCAAAGCGCAAGCACTCGAACTCGCCAAGGAAAATCTCGCAGGGCAGATTCAAACCGAAGTAACCGCCCTCGTCGAGAGCACTGTGGCAAACAAACAACTCGCCGCCGAAGAGTCGGCCACTATCGTGGAAACTGTCAAAGCAAGCAAGAACCTTATCTCGCAGAGTCTCGGACGCGTATTCCCTGTAGTAGAGGTATATCGTACCAAGGCCAACAAGAACAAAGAGGTGCTTGTCCGCCTTGCCTACAACGAGAAGATGGCACGCGAGGCAGCCAAACGCGCTATCAAGCAAGAACTGGAAGCCAAAGGTCAAGATCTCCACAAACAACTCGACACCGTTCTCGGTTTCTAATCTCTCAGTCTTACTATTGGGTTACCCCACCACACGGGACAACCCAATAGTAAGATTCTTTGTATATGCTCTCCATTCATAGCAGAAAGTAGGTCAAATAATCGTAAGTAATGGAGAATAAAACAGTATGTATGAAAACGGAATCACGCTACATTATCTTTCTTCTATTTCTATGGAGCAGTATGGTTTGTATGGCAGTCCCAATCAAGACCATTTGCGGTGAATACACCTATATTGTCCCCGACAATGTAAGTCGTGAGGACGCCAAGCGTACTGCTGCCGAACGGGCGCGCATAGATGCTCTTGCCACGGAGTATGGCACGCTTGTATCACAAGATAATACCACTTTCGTCAGTAATCGCAATGGCGAGAGCGATGTCGTCTTTCAATCGTTAGGAGGAAGCGATGTGCGGGGTGAGTGGTTAGGCGATAGCGATGAGCCGACTTTCCGCTTCTCAGTAGATGAACGCACGGGCGAGACCTCTGTTTATGCCCGCGTGTGTGGCAAGTCGCGCGAGATCACCCGTAGTGAAGTACCATTGCAAATCCGTGTCCTTCGCAACGGTACGCAACCAAACTATGAATCCGAGGCTTTCCGTACCAACGATGACCTCTATCTCTCGTTCCTCTCGCCTGTGGACGGCTATTTGGCTGTGTTCTTGTTGGACGATAGCAAACAGGTCGTGTGTATGCTGCCCTATCAGGCACAGTCCGACGGCGCATACACGGTGGCAGCCAATCGGCAGTATGTCTTTTTCTCTCAAGCGCAAGCCCCGCTCACCGAGCGACCGTTGGTAGATGAGTATGTGATGACCTGTAACGCCGCCCAAGAGACCAACTACCTCTTCTGTGTATTCTCCACGCAGCCGTTCTTTAAGCCCGTAATGCCCAATGGCGTCTTATCCTTAGAGGACTTCACCGCTTGGCGTGCCCGCCTCCTGCGCCATGCCCCCCACGTCCAAGTATCACTCAAAACAATTATTATCAGAAAATAAAGTATGAAGCATTGTTATCTTACTTTGCTGTTATTATTTGCAGTTTGCTCTATGCAGGGGCAGAATGCCACCAATGTGCAGGTGTATCAAGAAGGCGAAGATATTATAATTACTTATGATCTTAGTAGAAGATCAAAGGTGCAAATCTTTGTGGCAACTGGTCATCAAGATCAATATACAAAACTCCAAGCCGTTACGGGTAGTGTTGGCGATAATATAGCCAAAGGACATAACCTTCAGATTATATGGTCGCCTCTAAAAGAAGCAAAAGAATTTATTGCTCAAGATGCCCGCTTCAAGATAGAAACAGAAACAATACATTGTTTCTCCGTTGCACCCGATAGGCAAGTTATTATCTCAAAAGGTAATTTGCAATACTCTCCGAGTAAGAAAAAATGGAGATTTGCGCCAGAACAGTGGAACTATATTGGTAATATTGGATGGAACTCCGATTGGATAGACCTCTTCGGTTGGGGTACGGGGAATAATCCTACCAATCAAAGTAAGCGTAATAAAGATTATTCCATATTTGTCGATTGGGGAAATAATCAGATAGGCGATGATGCTCCTAATACATGGCGCACACTTACTACCAGGGAATATTTATATCTTTTCAATAGTAGAGGTACATCATCAACGGTCGGTTATGTATGTGTATGTGGTGTAAAGGGCTTGATTATATTGCCGGATGAGTGGAGCCGACCAGAAGACTTAGTTTTTACCACTACCTATAGTTATTCTGATTGGAAAAAGATGGAAACGAATGGAGCAATTTTCCTTCCTGCTGCTCATAGTGAAATCGTCTATAAAAATATATCTTTTATGTATGGATATTATTGGCTAAGTACTGGTACTAAGGGAAAAGCGGGAGTAATACATTTTGGAGACTGCGATTCTTATTCGCGGTTTCCCTTGTCCTATGATTATCGCAAACATTTTTCTGTCCGCCTGGTAAAGGACTTGTAATTTGTAAATAATCAATTTGATAAGATAATATGAAATATCGTTTTTCTTTATTGCTTAGTATTCTACTTTGTTCGTACTATCTCTCTGCCCAAACGGTTACCAATGTGCGGGTGCAGCAGGAGGGCGATAAGATAGTAATAACTTATGATGTGGACAAAGAGGCCTACATCGGTTTGGATGTTATATATGGTGATGAATTAGTAACACCTTCAGGTTTGCTTAGTTATTCCGGTGAGAAAAACCCGCGAGTGGTTACTTTGTGTGGCATTTATAGCAAATCGCAGGAAGTATCGGGTGATGTAGGATGCGTGAAGGCAGGACGAAACAAACGCATTGTATGGGATGTATTGGCAAATAGTCAAGACTTTGTACATGAGAAAGTAACATTTAAGGTTATACCTTATTCGATGTACAACGGCAATAAATCATTTATATTGGCAGAGTATGGGTATGGATTCTCGCCACAACACTCTGCCGGTATTACTCTTGGGCAATGCTATGGCTACACTACATTAGGTTGGTATGTCAGTGTGCGTACCAACTTATCGCTCAAACAGGATGACGGATTGAGTTGCGGGCAAGGCGGATACTTAGAGGATGGTGTACTGCCTTTCTACTCCGGCAATACAAAGAACAACCACATTATGGCTAATGCCGGTATGTTGTGGGATTTTTTAGATTTTATGGGTTGGCTTGCTAATTATGAGCCTTACATGTTGGCTCTTTATGTAGGTGTAGGCTATGGGCAACGGTATCAACTATGGGAAACGACCGACCACCAATGGGTTACCTACCAACCTACTGCCTATAAGGGTGTCAGTGCTGAGTGTGGACTGTTGGCTTCTTTCAAAGGCTTTACGCTGATGGCGGGCGTTAGCACCATCAATTTTAAGTATATGGAGATAGAAGCCGGCATCGGCTGGACGATATTCCACAAACGGAAATAAGCCATACTAATCAATCATACTATAGCAAGGTCATAACATTCTTATTATTGCTTATATTGTTACCAATATGAAAACTAAATATATATTCTTCTCGTTAGTCGCCCTTTGTATGCTGTCGGCTTGTGCGAAGGATGAGGAAGTGGCTATCACTACCGTACAAATCAACAACCTATCCATAGCCCCGCAGTACACTCGCTCTGCTTTTGCGTGCGATTTGGTTGCTAATAGTCCTATTGCCGATGTCGAATTGCAATATAGTACCGACTCGCTTTTCGGGGAAGGTCTGTACCAAACGTTTCAGTTGAACCAAAACGAGCACCATTATACGGCGAACCTTGAACCCTTGCAACAAGGGCAGACCTACTATGTGCGCTACAAGGTGTTCAATTCGTTCAACTCGATGATACCTGCTCGGGTAGATACCTTCCGCACTCGGGCTTATACCTTACCTTCTGTGCGTACCGACTCGGTTACGCATATCACCACTCATTCTGCCGATTGCTATTTTACCCTCACCGATTGGGGCTGCGATTCTCTGCCGTCGGTTGGTATCTGTCGTTTTTCTATACCTTCCGGTTATATCAATTTGCCCTATACAGATTCTCTATCGGATTCTACTTTTGTCTGTTCGCTCTCAGATCTAACCGATGGCAAGACTTATTCGGTCTATGCCTTTGCCAAGAATGCCCAAGGCACGGCATATAGCGAGAAAGTGATTACATTCACTACGATTGCTATTGTACCACCTACTATTACAACCGCCGATGTTACGGCTATCTCTTATACCTCCGCCGTCTGCGGTGGCGACATCTCTTCCGATGGTAATGCCGAGGTTACGGAGCGGGGGATCTGCTATGCTACTACAGCGCAACCTACCACCCAAGATTCCGTTATCTTATGTGGAAGCGGTACAGGTTCTTTCTCTACCGTATTGCCTAATCTACAAGATGGCGTAACCTACTATGTCCGTGCGTATGCCACCAACGGAAAAGGTACTGCGTATGGCGATCAAAAGACATTTACGACAACATCATACTATGCACCTACGGTTAGTACCAATGCTCCACAAAACATATCTTTCACTACCACCACTTGTGGTGGCAAGGTGCTTACTGATGGTGCGTTGAGTATTACAGATAAGGGTATCTGCTATGGTACATCGCCTTCACCGACTGTCAATAGTCAGAAAATATCTTGTGGTACAGGTTTAGGAGATTTTACATGTACATTGTCTAATCTGCGCGATAGTACGGTTTATTATGCTCGGGCGTATGCTGTCAATGCAAAAGGCATTGCGTATGGCGAGCAGGTTAGTTGGCGCACCAAAGGGTATGTTCTGCCTACGCTTAGTACGATTGCTGCATCAAATATCACATTTACCTCCGCTACCTGTGGTGGTAGTATCACTTCCGACGGCAATGCTGAGATTACTTCTCGTGGTGTTTGCTATAGTACCAAAAGCAAACCTACTATCTCGAATAGTAAGGTTACAAGTGGTAGCGGAACAGGTACATTTACTTGCAATCTGACCAACTTGTCCGATGGCACAACTTATTATGCTCGTGCGTATGCTACCAACAAAAAAGGAACGGCGTATGGTGCACAAATCAGTTGGACAACCAAAGCATACACACGGCCTACTGTTAGCACTATAGAAGCACAGAATGTAAGTTATACTACCGCTACTTGTGGGGGTAATGTTACCTCTGATGGCTCTTTATCGGTTACTTCCCGTGGCATTTGCTATAGTACAAAAAGTAATCCTACAATAGCGGACAATAAAATTGTTAGTGGCAGTGGTGTAGGCTCATTTTCTTGTACATTAACTAACTTGTCCGATAACACAACTTACTATGTTCGTGCTTATGCAACAAACAGCAAAGGAACTGAATATGGAATGCAACAAGTCTTTACCACATTGACATACTCTTTGCCATCTGTCACAACTTTGGATATTACAGACATAGGTTGTAACTCCGCTTCTTGTGGGGGAACTATAGTGTCTGATGGAGGAAAAAATGTTATTTCTTGTGGTATCTGTTATAGTGTATCTCCGAATCCTACACTTTCCGATAATAGTATTCCAGGTAATAATACTCCAAATTTTGATTGCCATTTATCAGATCTTTCAACATTTACGACTTATTATGTTCGTGCTTATGCTATCAATGAAAAGGGTACTACCTATGGTGAGGAGAAGATTTTTTGTACGGAACAACCAACTTTTTCACCTGATAATGTTAGTGAAAAGGTAATATTCTCAAAGGGAAACTTGCAATATCAACCGAGTACTAATACATGGCGTTTTGCTGAGCATCAGTATGATCTCATTGAATATCCTGATTATAGCAATATATCTTCTGGTTATACAGGTTGGATAGATTTGTTTGGTTGGGGAACCGGAAATCATCCGACTGATACAAGTATGGATAAAGAGAATTATAAGACTTATGTAGATTGGGGAAATAATACTATTGATATGGATGCGCCTAATACTTGGTTTTTGTTGCATTCATCTAACTGGAGATACATATTGTATGTTCGTCCCAATGCAGACAAATTATTTGGTTGTGCTACCATTGATGGCATCCATGGTTTAGTCCTTTTGCCGGATAATTGGGAGAAACCTAGCAAAGTATCATTTACTCCAAGTACCGAATTGGGACTTATTTATGACACAGAAATATGGAATAGTAATAGATACTTTAATGTTCCTGGCGATAATTTTAATCACAACAATTATACAATTTCTGAGTGGCAAATTATGGAGGCTTCTGGGGCTGTGTTTTTGCCGGCAGTCGGATGGCGCAAGGGAGTTACGTGGTATAACTACAATTATAGCGGTTCTTATTGGACGGCAGAATCGTCGACTGATACTACTTCTTATCATATAAGTTTTGGTCCCCAAGATGTTTCTTGGTATTTAGGGGAGTATAATTATTGTGGTCTTTCTGTGCGATTAGTTCGTTGCAACTATTGAAATCTTTTTTGTTGAATAATCTATGTAAAAATACTACTTATGAATAGTTACAATAAAATGAACGAAATGTTAAGTGCTCGTCCACAACGCCTCTATATGTACTTTAAGGCAGAGGGCGCAGAAAAGTTCTTAGAGAACCACAACCTTAAATTGTCAGATCCTCGCAAATGCAATGATCCTTTTGAGTGTGCAATTGATTATAATGCCTCTCTCAAAACTACAGGATACATAGATGAAAATCCCTACTATGAGCAACTTAACGAACTATATGTTAGAGATTTGCAAGCCAAATGGTGGAAAGCGCATAAACACTTGCGCATATCTTGTTTTACAAAAGAGGCAACCAATATCTTGATGTGGGCATATTACGCAGATGGGCAGAAGGGCATTTGTATAGAGTTTGATCCAAGTAAAGACCCTTTGTTCTTTGAAAATCTGCGAGAAGTAAAATACAGAACTAAACTTGCAACAATCAATAAAGGTTGCGGAGAAGAACTCGATTATAGTGAAATTCTTATAACCAAGGCAATGCAATGGCAGCACGAGAAAGAGTGGCGTGTGATTTTCAAGGACCTCTATAGCGATTTCTTTCCGATTAGTCCACAAGCCATTACAAGTGTGATATTTGGCTGTGCGTCTGCCAGTTACTATAATGATTACGGAATGTCCGGTACTTATGAACGCATATTCCAATTATTGCAACGACCAGAATACGCTCATATACAGTTGCAATGTATTTCGCAAGAAACCGATACATTTAAGTTGCAGTGTCGTAAGATGCCTTTCTTTGTATTTATGAAAGACCAGCACACGATTTCTATTATCTCTACTCGACAACAGTGTTTACAAATTAAGAGGTATAATGATAATCGAGATCTAATTTATGAAGCCTCTGTCTGTCAGTGGGAGAAAACCATTATAACACTGCCCAATGGCTATTATTTGATTAGTAATGCGGTGGACAACAATACTGTCCTTGTGCAGATTTTTGACGAATAACAGAAAAAATTATACCGAATATGCCACAGCATTTTTCAATTACAAAGAAAGAGGTGTTTAATACGCCCTATCTTAAGGTTGAACTATGGGACAATAGTAAGTCTCAATTACAAGCAATCAAGCAACTATTAGAAGAAAAATCACATTGTGTGCGTAGATGTAATATCACGCATAACCGACAAGATGACCTAACAATATACATAAAAACTCTTTCTACAATAGAAGAGGCTTTTGATGAAGTTAAGAATATACTTAACTCCCACTTTGGCAATGGTGTATTGTCCAACGATGCTATAGAGAATACGAATTGTGTCTTAAATGAATTGGTATCCTATCCGAAACCATTGGAATTGTACGAGAAAGCCATAGATGGTTTTCAAAAGCAGCAAGATTATCGTCATGCTATGGATGACCTGCGATTATCCTTAGAATTGCTGCTAAAGGATGTCCTATTTAATAAAAAATCGCTTGAAAAGCAAGAGAAAGATTTGACAGCGCATTTAGGAAGAGGAGGAATATCTACGGAAATAATTGCAGGCATTACTGAAGAAATGAAGGCACTATGTCGCTATTTTAATGAACATGAGAAGCATAAGGATGATATCAAGATAGACGATATAGATTGTGTCATACATTGGGTGTCGAATATTATGCATGTTGTAATGTCTGTAAAACCTGCAAAATGAATAAACGTTATATAATCTTGGGTAGTGTCCTTGTAATATGTATCATCTCGATATATATCGTTGTTTGTATATTCACTCACAATGGTTATTGTGTTGCTTGGAAAACACCGATCAACCATGAAGGAACGACTACATTCGTGGGCATATTGTCTTTGATCGTTATTCCTACCATTACGCTCATAAGTGTTTTTGTATATTATGCTACATTGAGTGAACAGCGAGAACAAAATCGCCTATTGCAATCGCAGCATTTTATAGAACAATGGCAAGTCTTAGTCGCACAGCAAATTGCAATTAGAGATAATACTACCTTGACATTACCTATATTACAGAACGCTTTACCTGCGCAGCAAACATTTACAGGTGTGTATTGTTTTAAAATGATATGGGTAATGTATATCCGATTAGTAGAAGCAATAAAAAGTAATTATGATTATTCAGATTGGGAACGAATAGAATCAGAATATGATGGACTTTATGTGGATTTTACAGGGGAGTTAGCATGTATGGAACACTATGAACCCGAAAAATATGCGAAATTACGCCAAACTAATTACGAAAAATTACAAGTAGCCTATATCGGTAATTGCTTTGATATACGGGGAAATAACCCTGCAGATATATCCCCGACGAACGAGGCTTTTAGACTTATATATGAGCGATATTTCCGCTTGTCTTCGATATACTATTCGCATCTGTGCAGTATGCTGCTATTTTTGCAGCAAAATAAATCGTTTTATAAGGACAGAATTGATGATTGCATTAGTATTCTCAAGTACAACCTCTGCCAAGCCGAGTTGTTGCTCATCAAACAATACGCCGAATACAACAAACAGAATAAAGAACTTATACTAAACTACCTTTTCAAACACAAATAGTATTATGAAAAAGTCAATCCTATTTTCTCTTTGCGTGCTGGTGGCGAGTGGGCTATTGGCACAATCGAATGTCAGTGCGCCGATGAACTTCCATATCGTGCGCGGTACTATCCCGCCTGTCCTCAGTGTTGTCCCCGGGTCGGTACAGTTTATCGATGAGGATGGCAATGGTGTGATTGATGCCAACGAGCGGTGTAAGATACGCTTTCAGGTTACCAACTCGGGGCGTGGCGACGGTTATGCCTGCGTGGCAAAGATATCGGGTGTGGGGGCTACGCAAGGGCTGATACTGCAAAATGTGTCCCTTCCCGTTATCCCGAAAGGCACCACGCAGTGGATAGAGATACCCATCCAAGCCAATGCTTCCACCGTTACGGGTGATGTTACGCTCAGTATGTATGTGGACGAGCCGAACGGCTATGGCACCGACCAGATCAAATCGACTATCGGTACGCACCGCCTCAAGACCCCTATGGTGAATGTGGCGAGTTATAAGATAGTGGGCGACCAGTCGGGTGTATTGGAGCGGCGCAAGCCTTTCCACTTGCAGATCATCGTGCAGAATATGGACCAGGGCTTGGCGGAGAATGTGGGTGTAGAAATCAAACTGCCAAAGAATATGAACCGTATCGGTGGTGATATGGAGAATATCACCATCCCCTCGTTGGCTGCCAACGAGACGCGTATGTTCGACTACGAACTGATTACCAACCAAGAAGCAGCGGAGAACTTAGATGTGCAGGTGGCACTCTCCGAGAAGAAAGGCTATGCCAAAGGTGAGATGGTGTCGCTGACGCTCGGGCAACATGTGGGCAGTACGATAGAGATGAATGTCGCCCGCAAAGATGCCGAAGTGGAGATTAAGCGTGCCTCGCTGATTGCCGATGTGGACGAGAATATACCCATTACCGACATCCGCAACGACAAGACCTTTGCCGTTATCATTGCCAACGAGAACTACCAGTCGGTAGCCTCGGTGCCCTTTGCGCTCAACGACGGTAATATCTTCTACGAGTACTGCACAAAGACCTTAGGTATTCCCGAAAAGCATATCCACCTTGTTCAAGACGCTACGGGCAACCAACTCAAGGCGCAAGTGTCGTGGTTGGAAACTATCACCGAGGTGTATGAAGATGCACACATCATCTTCTACTATGCCGGTCATGGTATTCCCGACGAGAGCAGCCGCACCGCTTATCTGTTGCCTGTGGACGGTATCAGCACCGATATATCTACGGGTTACAAACTGGATAACCTGTATGCCTCGCTCGGGCAGATGCATACCGCCAATGTAACCATCTTTATGGATGCCTGTTTCTCGGGCAGTAAGCGTGAGGAGGGTATGCTGGCTTCTGCGCGTGGTGTGGCTCTCAAAGCCAAGAACGGTGTGCCGCAAGGCAATATGGTGGTGTTTTCTGCTGCGCAAGGCGATGAGACAGCCTATCCCGACAAGGAGAAACAACATGGTATGTTCACCTATTATCTGCTCAAGAAACTGCAAGACACACGCGGTAATGTAACCTTGCAGGACCTCGGCAACTATATCTCCGCCAATGTGCGCAAGCAGTCAATTGTCCTCAATGGCAAACTGCAAACACCGTGCGTCATCCCCTCGGCTACGGTGGGCGACAGTTGGCAGAGTTGGACACTCAAATAGGCGTGCTCTATGAAGCAACTCATTGCTACCATAAGTGCTTTGTGCCTCTCTGTATCGCTGTCGGCACAATCGTTCGAGGAGCAGTATCGCGCGTTTCAGCAATCGGCAAAGCAGGAATACGAGGACTTCCGCAAGGCTGCCAACGAGAGTTATGCGCAGTTCTTGCAAGCCGCATGGGAGTACTACCATGCCGCCCCCGCTATCCCGCAGCCCAAGGAGGAACAGGTGCCGCCCGTGGTGTATGAGCCGCCTGTGGTAGCACCTGCACCGCAGCCCTTGCCTTACGAGGATGTGGCACCCGCTCCGCAACCTGCACCGCAGCCCGAACCGATTGCGCCCGTCATCGAAAACGATGACCATACAGTGCCGGCGACTATATCGTTCTTCGGTACGCAGATGGCTTTTCGCACCCCCGCGTCGGTATCTTCCCTGCATCTCTCGGACATAAGCGGGCAACAGTTAGCCGCTGCGTGGGAAATCCTGTCGGGCAACGATTACAACAACCTGCTTTACGATTGCTTGTCAGCGCGCACTCGGTACCAACTGTGCGATTGGGCGTATCTAACTGTGTTGCAGCGGTTGTCGGCTACGCTCTGCGGAGGACAGACCAACGAGGCGGTGCTCTTGCAAGCGTTTCTCTATGCCAACTCGGGCTATCAGATGCGCTTGGCGGCTTCGCAAGACGGCAGGTTGTATATGCTGGTGGGCAGCAAGTACATCCTGTACGACAGGGGATATTTTGATGTAGAAGGCACGCTTTTCTTCCCGCTGGAAGAGATTACAGATGGTGTGTCGATATGCGCTGCTAAGTTCGACCAGGAGCAGGCACTAACCCTTCAGATAGGGCAGGAACAACGCTTTGCCTGCTCTGCTACGCAGCCTATCACACGCACTTCGCAAGACGGACTGTCGGCAAGGTTCACTATCAATCGCAACTTGATAGACTTCTACAACGAATACCCTACGGGGCAATGCGGTGAGGACTTTGGTACGCGTTGGGAGGTGTATGCCGATACGCCAATGCCCAACGCCGTCAAGCAGCAACTCTATCCCGCTTTGCTCGCAGGTATTCGCGGAGTGCCCGAGGCGCAGGCGGTCGGTAGGTTGCTCCATTGGGTGCAGACGGCTTTTGAGTATGAGTACGATGATAAGGTATGGGGACACGACCGCGCGTTCTTTGCCTCCGAGTCGCTCTATTACCCTTATTGCGACTGTGAAGATAGAGCCATTTTGTTCTCTCGTCTGGTACGTGACTTGCTGCAACTGGATGTGGTGCTGCTCTACTATCCCGGGCATTTGGCAACAGCAGTTTGTTTTCATCAAGACATCCGTGGCGATTACCTGATACGCGACGGCAAGAAATATACAATCTGCGACCCGACCTATATCGGTGCTCCTCTCGGTGCAACCATGCCGGGCATGGACAACCAAACCGCTAAAGTGATTACGCTTAAAAAACAATAGCCGTTTTTAAGAGAAAGAGGCTGTCTAACATGAAAAATTTGTTGGGCAGTCTCTTTTGTTTTGCATCATCTTATTGCTGCGCAGGGGGCTCCGTTGTGCTGTGATTGTCTCCGTAAATGGCGGTTGAACGACAGCGACAAAAGTGAGGATGATATGCTGATCGCTATCCACAATTAAATCCATTTCCCAATCTCCAAGGCGATACTTTTTTAGTCTGTTTTCTTGCCAATCCCCAATAAATGGCGCACCTTTGTTCCGAAGTTAGTTGTTTACTCATAACAATACAAAATTAACTAATTCCTCGGGATGGCACAAATCCGTGGCAAGTTCAACTTGGAAGTGCAAAAATAGTGGTTCAAAGGAATATGTTTTATAGGTAGCATGGGTTCTCTCTTGTCGGGGTACCCCGACAAGAGAGAACAGCGGTCGAAACATGGTCTACGACCTACTGCGCTAACAACACTTCTTTGCCACTTTGTTTGCAATTTCCAGCCCCGATTTCATCAGGTAGTTTCAACAAGCAGTACAAAAAACGGACTACGCATTTGCATAGTCCGCTGAAATTAAGTAATTTTTGTATTGCTATGTATTAACACCTTATATTTTGCTGATCCGTATAGTTCGTGGCAGAAAGGATGTATTGAGAATACGAACAAACTATACAACAATATATCCCAAAAGGAACTGATTTTGACACACTTACGGATGAACAAATACTGCAGATTCAATATAAAATCAATCGAATACCCTGAGAAAAATTGAATTTCATGACACCTCTTGATTGCCTTTTCAAATATTTTCACTAACTTTGCACTTGCTTGTTGAATCTATGGCGTCTGTTTTTGCAAGAAGATACAATCGTATATCCGTACAAATTCACACAAACGGATATCAAAGATTGTGTTGTAGAAGATTTGCAACTTACCGGTATACACACAAAACAATCAATACTTCAAGAAGTTGCATTACAATCACCGGATGCCACCCTATCGGGGCATGAGTATTTCTTCGAGCATAACTATAGCGTGTCTTTTCGCTATTATGACAAATGGAATACTCTGTTGTATTCAGTCGTAATTACCCCTGAAGATTACGCGAATGCTCTTGCTATCGGCAAGCAATTTCGATGCGACGAAGCAGATTTTCAAAAGGCAGAAGATATTGTCAAGACATTGTTGCCCATTGCGTATCTTGGGGAAGGTGCCGAGTTGACAGATATCCGTCATACATATGATAACCTATACTACGTGATTCGATTTAAGGATATGTATTTCGCAGACGTGTGCCAAATAGATAAGTCTTACTTCCGACAGACTATATTGTCTCATTTCGCGGAGTTGGAAGATGCTGTGGTCTCAATGGCGGAAATGAATCGGATGAACATTGTGTTTTCGTTGTGCGGTATAGACTCCGATAGAACTATAGACATAGTCATTACCCCGCAAGATTATATACAGACTGCCGAAAAATAATGATTGTATGCAGCAAATATGTTGAAGGTTTGTTTAGGTCTGATGATTTTCAAGATCCTGAATATGAATATACAATTCCCATACCTCATAATACCGATTACGTAGAAAGGACGTAGAAAGGACGTAGAAAGAATGGGCTTTTCTCGATAGGATAAGCCTGTTTTTTTATGCACTTTATGCGATATGTACAGTGTATAAAGTGTATAAAAACACCGCATAAAGGGTAATGTCGTTGCCGTCTCGTTGCCGTAATTGGTACTATGAGGTATGGAAATCCTGCAAAAGGATAGGTCTTCAGGGCAACACAGGAAGAGAATTAGCATAATTTTTGCATGCAATCAACAGAATGAAAACTTTGTGTATATCGCAAAGTATATTTCGTTGACTTTGTAAAAATGCTTTATACAATATGAAAACCGGACTGGTATTGGAAGGTGGCGGAATGCGTGGGATTTATACCTGCGGAGTGTTGGATATAATGATGGACAAGGGCTTTGAACCTGATGTGCTATGTGGCACATCGGCGGGTGCGCTTTTTGGTGTAAACCTTCCGTCCAAGCAACGTGGCAGAGCCTTTGATTACAATTATCGTTACTGCGACAATCCCGACTATGTCTCCATTCGTTCCCTCATTCGCACGGGCAATATGGTGAATGTGGATTTTTCGTACAATCGTATTCCAAACGAGTTGGCTCCATTCGACGAAGCCGCATTCGAAGCCTCTAAGACTAAAGTATTCGCTACTGTAACCAACGTCAAAACCGGTAAAGCCGAATACAAGCATATTGAGAATTGTATGACGCAGATCGACTGGCTCCGTGCGTCGGGGACGTTGCCGTTTATTTCTCATCGTGTGCATATCGGCAAAAATGAGTATCTGGATGGCGGATTGGTGGACAATATCCCGTTGGACAAGGCATTTGAGGAGGGGTGCGACAAGGTGATTGTTGTACTGACGCGTCCTATTGAGTTCCGGCTGAATGAGCATATGTATTTGCTCAGCAAGATATTTTATCCGCAAGAAAAGAACCTGCAACAGGCATTGCGTGTGCGCAGTGCAAACTACAATAAACGTATGCAACAGGTGCGCCAACTGAAAGAGGAGGGTAAGATTTTTGTATTCTCGCCCGAAACGTTGTTGCCCGTGCGCCGTTTGGAACGCAACCCGTTCCATCTGAAGCAAGTCTATCACTTGGGACTCCGTGATGCCACCCGCGAATGGAACCTATTGGAGACCTA
This sequence comes from Bacteroidales bacterium UBA6828, assembly GCA_002452095.1. Lineage (GTDB taxonomy): Bacteria > Bacteroidota > Bacteroidia > Bacteroidales > Paludibacteraceae > Colicola. The sequence continues at coordinate 47,397 of DKEG01000013.1, forward strand.
CTTGCAGAAATAAACCGATACCTAAAATAGTTGCTCTTGTGTAAACGTATCAAAGGGGGATAATCTAAAGACTATGTCTTTGCCATATACGCTTTTTGAGATTATAGAATAGCGGCGGGATGGTGAATGCCATGAGTACGACAGAGGTCATACCGATAAGGGTGACGGCTCCGAGAGAGTGCATGGCGGGGTGCTTGGCGAAGACGAGAACACCGATACCAATAAGCATAATGAGTGCGGAGAGCAGGATTTCGCTGCGGAACTGCGGCAGGATGGTCTTGCCCGTTTTGCGCTCATACTCCAAGCCCTCCACCATGAAGATGGTGTAGTCATCCCCCTGTCCGAAGACAAAGGTGGCAAGAATGATATTGATGATATTGAATTGAATACCAAATAAGTGCATAAGTCCGAGAATCCATATCCACGATATTGCCATAGGCACAAACGCCACCACTGCCAACCAAAGGTTGCGGAAACTGCACCATAAGAAGATGAACACTATCAGGGAGCAGGCAATACCGATATAGTCGAAGTTCTCCGAGAGGGAGGAAGTGATTTGGCTGTTCACCTGCTC
>DKEG01000013.1:48029-63362 GCA_002452095.1 Bacteroidales bacterium UBA6828
TTGGCAACGGGTACGGACAACTTGTCCACCAAGAGCATACTGCCCGAGGTGGCAGATGTGTGGTAGTAACCATGAAAGAACAGTTCTGCAAACGACCGGAAATAAGCAAAATCACGTGGCGTATAGGCGGTATTCAGTGTAGAGAAGAAGCCGTCAAAAGCATTAGCGGAAAAGCCCAAGCGCGAGGAAGCAGAGGTGATTTGTGCAGTCAGTTGGTCGCTATGTTGCGTGCAGAACTGCTGCCAGCGTTGCAGTCGCTGTTGCTGTGTGGACAGAGAGGGCAAATAGGATACGGCAGAGTGGCAGGCGGTAATGAGACTATCCGCGAGCCATGCGTCCAAAGTGGGTTGCAGTTGCTCGCTCTGTGCCGCAATATCCGACCAATCGGTGCCTTCATATACGATATATGCCGTGTGGTTACTGCTGTTGCCACCGGTGAGCGAAGCGAAATAAGCAATGTCGTTCCGCTGTTGCGTGGTCATATAGTTGATATTCGACAGGTTGGAGTTGAAAGACACTGACGGGCAGAAGAACACAAGTACAAGAGTGATGATGCCGATGGCTATCATGGCAAGACGGCTGTTGTGCAGCGAGTATTTGCTTAGAAAGGGAAGAATGGGACGTTGGTACTCCGCAAACTGCTTCTGTGCGGGTAGCAGGTGCGGCAGATAAATGACGGAGAAAAGAATGGTGCCGACAAGCATTGCTGCAGCGAATATACCCAAGTCGCGCAGAGCCACTGCCCGCAGAGGAAGCAAAGTGAGAAAGGCAGCCACCGTGGTGATATTGCCTATCACGAGCGGGGATACGACCTCTTTGAGGTTGGTGCGGGTGTCCTGTGTGTAGCGTCTGTGTACCACCACATGGAGCGGGTAGTTGACAGCAATACCAATGATGATAGTGCCAATGCCGATGACTATCAGCGATACGCTATGACACACCACGGCGACGACGGCAATACCGAAGAGCATACCGAATGCCACGGTGAGGAGTACATAGAGGATGTCCTTGGGATGACGGAATGTGAACAGCAGCAAGAGTATGATAAGCAGCAGGGCTAACCCGATAGCCATAATGCTGTCCCGCTTGATTTGCTGTGCATTGCCCACGGCAATCACGGGGGCACCCAAGAGGCGGACACCTATACCCATATTTGCAGACATAGTGGCACGGGCTATATCGTCCAATTGCTGTACCAGAAGGGCGTTGTGTTGCGTCTCGGAAGCCCCGTAGGGAGTGGTGATATAGGCAAAAGCAAACCGTCCGTCGGCGGACATCATATATCCGTCGGTAGAGGTGAAATGGTCTGATACGGGCATAAAACCTTTGAGCCGCTGCAGCACAGGGCTGAACAGATTGAGAGGGTCTGCCTGTATGCGGCTGACGGCAAAAGAGGACAGCGGCAAAAGCAACTGCTGCTTGTCGGCTTGCAACAGGGTCGGTATGTAGTCGGGTTGCGCCAACAGGCTGTCCATTCTCGCATAGTCAGCAGCCGTGAGGAAGTACGGGATATTGCGATACACCCAATCTATGCCGTCCAAATACTGCTGCATATCCACTTGTGTGGTGAGGGACGGCATAGAATCACCCAAGGACTGATAACGCGTCTGGTAATCGTCCACGGCATCCAACAGGCGGGAGGTATTGGCAGTAGTGTCCTCAAATACAATCATGATGCGCTCGGCATCGGAGAACTCCTGGTAGAGTTGCATAGCCCGTTGGTTGCGTGCGTCCAAGGGCAGGAAGTCGGATATGTCTTCGGAGAACGATATGGTGGCGGACAGCCCTGCCAATATCACGCACACAAGCAGCAGACTGCCCCACAGTACAGGGCGGTGCCGCGCAAAATAGTCGTAGATGGCAAGAATGAGTTTCATATCAGCGCAGGTCGATAAACTTGACAGGTTTGCGTGCTTTGGCGGGGAAATTGATATGCTGAATGGTGTCAAACGGCAGCACTTCCACCCGGGGTGCTACGCGCAAGCGGGAGCGGAACTTGTCCTTCAGGTCTTTGATGACGGACTCATCGCTGAGGTCGGAGCGGGTACTCACCTGCACAATCACCTCGTCGGTACCTGCATCGGAGTTGCAGACCTTCACCACATAGTTGGCTACATAGTCCGTGTTGTCAAGTACATCGTTGATAGCAGGCGGGTAGATGGTGGTTCCTTTGAGTTTTATCATATTGTTCTTTCTGCCTATGATAGGCGTCAGGCGGTAGGAATTACGCCCGCAACGGCAAGGCTCCGCCACCTTGGTTGCCATATCTCCCGTGCGGAAGCGCAGCAGCGGCATACCTTCCACACCCAGTGTAGTGATTACCACCTCACCGCTCTGTCCGTCAGGTACAGGCATATTGTCTTCTCCAATGATTTCCACTATAATCAGTTCGGGGTGTACGTGTCCCCCGCAGCCGAACTCACACTCGGAGAATGTAGCGGACATCTCTGTGGAAGAGTAGGTGGCAAACAGTTGTACCTCAGGCCATTTGTCGTGTATCCTCTGTCCTAACAGGTTCAGATGGAACTGCTGGTCGCGCAGTCCCTCGCCTATTCCGATAATCTTGCGCACGGAGGAGTGCCGGTAGTCGATATGATTCTGCTCGGCATATTCTATCAGTCGCAGGATAAAAGACGGCACGCACATAATGGCATTGGGTCTGATACGCATGATAGTGTCCCATTGCAGTTCGGGTATGCCGTTGCCTACACGGATAACTCCCGCTCCCAAGTCCCGCAGCCCCAACCAATATGCCAAGCCTGCCATAAAACGCTTGTCTATGGTGGTCATCAGTTGCACGATGTCGCCCTTGCGTATTCCCGCACAGGCAAAAGACTTATGCTCGTTGTATGCCAACCGTTGCAGGTCATGCTCTGTGCAGCCGAAGGTTACTGGTTCGCCCAGAGTTCCCGATGTGGTGATGTAGTCAATGATGTCCTGCTTGGGTACACAGAGAAAGTCCCCGTTATACAGTTGCAGGTCTTTCTTTTCCGTGAAGGGCAGACGCTGCAGGTCTGCTATGGTCTGTATCGACTCGGGGTCTATACCCGTGCGGGCAAACATTCTCTTATAGTAGGGGCTGTGTGCTGCCAGATAGGCAATCTGTTTGCGCAGCAAGTCCTCTTGATAGCGTGCAATCTCTTGCGGTGAAGCGTATTCTATATCCATATTCGTGTATGTTATCTATATTATATCCGACAGCCAACGGAGGAACTGCGCTTTCCATTGCCGGCTCTCATCGGTTCCTTTTGTATCTGAAGCACCAAAGCCATGCCCACCTGTCCTGTATTGTATGTACCGGTGCGGGATATGCCGGTCGGTGAGTGCCGAATCCAACAGCACGGAATTGCGATAGTGTACCACAGGGTCGTCCATACAATTCACCAGGAACACCGGCGGGCAGTCGGCAGGGATATGCCGCTCTATCGACAGCGAGTCCTGCATAGCCTTGTTCCACTGCCGCCATACGCCCAATGCACCCCGCCTGCTGCGCGGGTGCGCTATGCTCTTGTCTGCCAGCGTAACCACAGGGTATATGGGACAGAGGAAGTGCGGTTTGTACGGCGTACGGTTGTGCGTATAGGACATCATCGTCAAGTGTCCGCCTGCGGAGAAGCCCATTACGCCTATCTTTGCGGTGTCTATCCTGTACTCGTCCGCATGTTCATACACCTCACGCAATGCCCATTCGATGTCTGTCAGCATATCGGGGTACTTGTTGCCTATCCCCAACACGCGCCAGCCTATGAAGTACGCGGGTATGGTGGCTACCCTGTACTTGAGTACAAAGGCGTTGATGCCCTCGCTTTGCAGCCATTCCGCCACACCTATCCCCTCGGTTTTCATGTCATGCCAACTGTAACTGCCGCCCGGGCATACCACCACCGCCACGCCTGTGTTCCGTGCAGAGTCTGCCAAGAAAGGCGTAAGCGTTACCTTTGCCGATAGGCTGAAGGCAACAAGCAACAGGCAGTATGTCGTTATGAGTCTCTTCGGCATATCTCTTCTGCTACCAGTTGTGAGGTCATCACCGTGCCGCACAGTCCGTGCAGCAGGCAGTTCTGCCCTGTCAGATACAGGTTGTCCACGCGAGTGCGGTACATTCCTAACGGTTGGTTCAACCCGAACATGGCTCCCTCGGGCGTGAGGTAGTCGTCACGGAACGTGAGTGAGGTAGAGGTGAAATAGGAGTCTGTCTGCTCCCGTAGGTTCGGGTAGATAGCCTCAATGCGGTCTATCAAGGCTTCCGCCTTGCTTTGCTTGAACGCTTCATACGCCGCATAGTCGGCTTTGCGGTCTTGTTGCCACGGTGCCAGTTCGCTATACTCTAATGGTGCAATCACCTCCATCGTGTGCGCCCACTCGTCTTGTCCCGCTACGGGCGGGGTAAGGAAGGCGATGTTCTCGGGAAGGATAAAGTGATTCTCCGGCAAATAGCGGAACGACTGCGGCTTGAACCGGATATATACCTTGAACGACCCGTACGATTCCTCGGTCTGTTCGATGCGATGTACCGTGGCAGGACGGAATATGGGTTCCGTACACAGCGGGAGTAACATCTTTGGGTGCAGCGAACTGACCACCACATCCGCCCGATATTCGTGCTTCTCGGTATAGACACAGGCGGCGTGCTTGTCCTGTATCTCCACCTTGGTTACCTTTTCGCCCGACAGTATCCGTCCTCCATGGCGCGTGATATACAGGCACAGCGCATCTGTCAGCGGGCGTGTACCACCGATAAAACGGTATGTCCCTTCGTTAAACAGGTCGATAATCCGCTCCCTGTCCGCCTGACTGCCGCAGGTAGCCCCGCCATAGAGCAGCGAGTATATGTCGCCCTCGCCATGCGTCACATCGGGCGGACATTTCTCCACAGGCAAATGAATACCCAGTGTGTCCAGCACCTGCCTTACGGTACCGCCTTCGCCTAATCCGCAAGCCACGTGGATACCCGTCATCCACCACTCGCCATTGCGTTCGTAACTGTACATGCCGCCGCCCGCCACAGGCAGTTGTTCCAGCACTGTCACCGAGTAGCCCTCTTTTGCAAGCAGTGCCGCCGTAAACAAACCGCCCACACCTGCTCCGAGTATGGTCGCCGTATGCGTGTTTATCTCCAACAGATGGCGGTAATAGTGCTCTATAGACTTCGTCTTATGCCTGTAGCCGACACCGAAGGTAGGGTCGGTAGTGGTTATCTCCGGCAGGTACTCCAACGTAATATCCCCCGTGGTATAGAGCAGAAAATCCACTTTGTTCAGCACGTCATAACTATGGTGAATGCACACCGGCACCACGGGCAGGTTCAGTTGCTCGGCTATATACATCGCCCCGCTGTGCATAGGCAGCAGGTGTCCCGTCTTGGAACGTGTGCCTTCGGGGAACACCAATATGCTGTCTCCACGGCGGACACTGTCGCGCAATACCTCCAGACTGTTCTCTATACCCCCTTTCACCAGCGGGAAGCGTGCCGCCTTCACCACCGGTGCAAAGAGCGGATTTTTCCCCACCCAGTCCTGTGCCAATACCACCAAGTCTGGTTGTTCTGCCAGCATAGTCAGGATGTCGAGCAGCGAATTATGGTTGGCTATATACATGCGGGGCTTGCCGTCTTGCGGGCGGAACTGCTTGCCCGTAACCCGAAAGTCCACCCCGGGAATGGTGTTCGACATATAGCGTGCCATTGCCGAACAGAACACCCTGAAGTGCCGGCGCAGTGCGGGCAGCCTGTCCCCAAGCAACCGCACCGCCCATGCATAAGGTGTAATCAGCAGGAAGCATATCAGTATCAGTTTCCCTACATACCACAGCGACGGGGCGTATCTTCTCGGCAAGCCGTACACCAACGCCACCACGCACAGCAGACTGTTGAGCAGGCTGATACGGGTGAAGTCGTACACCGGTCGGAAATGGCTCACCCGCTCCTCACGGGGCGGATAATACACGCGGATAGCCACGGGAATAGTCGCTATCCTTGCCCACGTGGAGAACACCAATAACTCCAACTCCGACTCATAGCGTGCCGTCATCAGTTGCCAGCCGTGCATACGATACAGCGGATAGATACGGAATCCCGACTGTGTGTCAGGCAGCCGCCGCCCTGTCTGCAGGCGGAACCAGAAGTTGGAGAAGCGGTTGGCAAACGTATTCTGCCGCGGCATATTCTCCTGCCGTAGTCCGCGGCTGCCGATGATGATATGCCCGGGGTGCAGCAACGCCTCTTCCACCAGCAGCGGAATGTCCTCGGGGTAGTGCTGTCCGTCCGCGTCAATGGTCAGCACATACTCGAAGCCCATCTCCAACGCTTTCCTGAAGCCCTGCTTGAGGGCATACCCCTTGCCCCTGTTGCGGGCGTATGACACCACCGTAACTGGGAAATCCAACGTCTGCAGCAGCGTCAGCGTATCGTCCGTACACCCGTCTGCCACCACGATAATATCCTGCATATACCGGTGGGTGCGGCGCACCACGTCCACCACCGTCCCGCGGTTGTTATAGGTCGGTATCAGGGCGCATATATGTAACGACGAAGCGCGCATACGTATCTTCTTTATCGGTTATCACTACTTGGTATTCTTCTTCCTTGCGCGGGGTGAATGTATAGGTTATCTCCGCCGTGGACGGCACGGGTTTCATAAACTTCAGGTTCGTAATCCGCTCTATCTTCCGCCCCGTCAGTTCCTCGGCTATCTGCACCAAGCACGCCCCGGGGGTAACGGGCATATCGGGGAAATGCGCCTTGTATATCGGGTGCGCGGCGTTCAGCCGCACCGTAAAGCGCAGCCCGTCCTGTGCTATGACCTGACAGAAATCTCCTACCAACATGCTCACTCCTCCTGTATCTCCACGTTGTGGAACGTTATCGTACTCTTGTCTCCGTTCTTCTCGGTCAGCACCACGCGCTCCGCCACGTTCATCGTCTCGTGCATCGTAATCCGTACCGACTGGAACAGTTGCTTCAGTTCCCGTTTCTTGGGTATCAGCAGATACACGTTTCCCTCTTGTTTCACAGAGAACTCTGCGTTGTCGTGCAGATAGTCGCCCGCTATCGTGTTCACGATAAACTGCAGCAACTGCTGCACCTGCGGCGCGGTGGATTGGCTGCCCAACTCCCATTTGCAGGCATCGGGCGACCGGTACTCCCAGCACATCCTGTCGGGCGCATTGTAACTCACATGCCCCGTACTCACCTGCGGTTCCTGCAACATTCTCACCTCTTTCACCTGACGGAAGTCCGCCTCGAGGTTCAGAATCGTACACAATATAAATGCTACTATCATATATCTCTTTTTTCGTTCTTGTATCCACCCGACATTCTCTCGGTATTCTCTCGGTATTCACTCGGTAAAAGTCGGGGCTTGAGTGGGTGATTCAGCAAGGGATAAGCAAGGGATGAGCAAGGGATAGAATACCCCAATACTACCCTCAAAACATCAATGCACCACAAAAAAGCACCCTGCCATTATCAGCACTATTCCCAACCATTGTGTCCACACGATATGTTCGTGGAAGATGAGCATTGCCGCTATCATGCCGAACACGTATGTGATACTGGAGAGCGGGTAGGCAATGGAGAAGGGGTAGTGTTTCAGGATATACATCCACAGCACTCCTGCCGCCGTGAAACCGATGCCGCAGCCAAGCCACCACCAGTTGGTGAGTTGGTGCTGCACAAACGCCCACGAGAAATACACCTCTCCCATAGCCCGCAGTGCCAACTTCATCTGTATCTGTCCGGCACACAGGCAGAGGCTCTGTATCAATATCAGGCACAACAATCTAAACATACAACACACAGGCTTGCGCCACGTTCTTGGCAGGGTAATGGATATGCTCCAACAGACTTTGCCAACGTTCGTCCACCTCGTCAAAAGCACAGCAGAGTACGGTCTTTGCCTCGCCGGTTGCCAGCAGCAGTACGGCATCGGCTTGGGCGTTTGCCATCGGCTCCGCACCGGCAATGGTGGTGTTATAGCCCTTGGCTCCGAAGTGTCGGGCAAGGGTACCCGCAGCGGCATTATGGGTGGAACTCATAAACTGTGCGGGCGAGAAGTCGTGTTCGCCTGCCGTGGTCAGTAGCTCCAGCAGGTGGACGGTAGGTATCATTCCGCCCCACTGTGTACCTACAATGATGGCATCGGGACACCGGACACCGGCTTCCCGCAGTGCTTCCGATGCCACCACTATCAGTTGGCGGAGCATCGGCGTCATGCGGCGTGCCTGCATAAGGGGGATATACGGTTTGTAATCCAAGGTGCCGTCGCTCTCTACCGTTTCCGTAGCCTGAACATCGGGAACGTACGGCAGTTCGGGAAGTGCTGCAGGCTCTTGTGCAAGCACGATACTGCTGTCGTTGCCGCCAAAGCCGAAGGCGTTGCATATCGTGTATGGATAGTGGCGTTGCTCCATTCGGAACAGCGTGAAGACGGCTTCTATACTTCCGCTGGCGGATGTGGTATGTCCCGTAAGCGGTTTGGTGGACTCTACGCATGGCATCGTGTTGCCAAACACACGCTCTATCGCACGCCACTCGCTGGCATCGTTATTGGGTGTGGCAGTGCCGTGGGCGTTGACGTACGGGATACTCGAGGGAGCAATACCCGCCATATCTATGGCGTGCGTCATAGCGTCGTATGCCCCGTCTCCGTCGGGCGAAGAAGCGGTCTGGTGATAGGCATCGCAGCGGTTGGCATAGCCTGCTATATAGCCATAGATATGCACCCCGCGCCTTTCTGCCTCGTCAGCGTCTTCCAGCATCAGGTATGCCGCTCCCTCGCCTAAGTTGATACCGTCTCGGTCTTCTTGGAAAGGACGGCAGATATGCTGTGAGAGAATACCCAATGCCGCAAAGCCGTTCACGTGGAAGCGTGTCAGTGCTTCCGTGCCGCCTACGACAACCCGTTTGGCAGCACCGATACGCAGGATACCTGCCCCGTGGATAAGCGCGTTGAGCGCGGAAGAGCAGGCAGTGCTGACCGTAACGAAGTCCTGCAGTCCGTAGCAGTGTGCCAGCATGGCGGAGGTCATATCGGCTTCGTGCTGATAGAGTTGCTCTATGGTGTCCCATTGCCCATACCGCCACTCGGCATAGTGCTGCTCGGTAATATCCATACCGCCGACGGTAGTGCCGTTGACCAGCGGAATGGAACCGAGGTCTTCTTCGGACAGGCTACTGTCGGCTAACGCTTCGCGCAGCGCAATGAGACCCAACAGGACATTGCGGGACAGGGCAGCGTCGGGGGATTGCCCTGCCAACTCAGCCAATTGCGCATTGGTATAAGGCACTTCGCCAATATGCCACTCATAGTGCGAGGTGGGCAGGATATGTGCCGGCTGCAGATGTGATACACCTGCCTGCAGTTCCCGCTTGTTAGCCTCCGCGCCAATGCCAAGGGCGGACACGATACCTATACCCGTAATGGCAATTTTCATCACTTGGTGCGGTTAGCGGCTACATAGTCCGCCATTACGTCAATCGACTTGAATACTTCTTTTCCCTGTTTCGGGTCGGACAGTTTGATACCGTATTGCTTCTCCATCAGCACTATCAGTTCGAGGGCGTCAATGGAGTCCAGACCCAGACCCTCACCGAACAGTGGGGCGGCATCGTCGATGTCGGCAGGCGTCATGCCTTCCAAATTGAGTGCCTCAATGATTTGTTCTTTGAGTTGTGTTTTCAGTTCTTCCATACTATTTGTATTTTTGCTATATAATCATCTTGGTTCGGACATTCCACCCAGCCTACGATGGCAGAGGTGATGTCGGTGGTTTGGAAAACGGTTTCGACAAGAGGCAGCAGTTGCGCCTCGTCGTCGAGTATATAGAAACTGCTCTCGCCCATATACTTGTGGCGGATAGCGATTTCTCCGGTAACGATATTGGGCAATGTATAGACAAAGAGGGCGGGCGACGGGAAGTAGTCATCGGGCTGAATCGTCGCCTCGTAATCGCGGTCGTTCCGGATGGACGCGCTGCGGTTGGCAAAGATGACGGCTCGGTGCTCGTGTATGTCCTCCGATGACACTGCACCTTCTTCCTGCTGCAGAGCCATCTCGGTAGCCACGAATCCGAGACGGGAGAGCAAGTCCATCTTGAAGAACTTGGGATAATCGCCCGCGTACTTCCTGTACAGGTCGGTCAGGTTGCCGCTTTGCGGAGTCAGGGTTATGCTGCTTGTTATTCTCATTGTCTTGTCCATCGTACAGCGGCATTGACACCCCCGAAGCCGCTTAGCAATTTGATAAATGAATGTTTAGCCGTAGGGCGGTGCAGGGCGGAGATATTCACCGCCTCTTTCGTACCGGGGGTGGAGAACCCGCGTACACCCGCTATGGTGTTGTGTTCCACCGCTTGCATTCCCAACAGGGTCTCCAATACGCCTGCTGCACCCATAGTATGCCCGTAGTAGCCTTTGAGTCCCGTAACGGGTGTGCTGCCCAACCCCGCACGTTGGATAGCCACGGACTCCATGTCGTCGTTATAAAGCGTTCCCGTGCCGTGTACACTCACAAATGCCAGGTCATCGGCATTGCCTTTCACATCTTGCAAGCAGCGGAGACTGCCCTCTGCCGTGCGGCTGGGACCCGATATATGGTTGGCGTCGTTGTGGATACTGCCTGCTTCCAACGCCCAACTGTTGGCAGGCGGTTGCTCTGTATATCGGAGTATGAGCGTGGCAGCGGCTTCACCCAGGTTGAGCCCTTTGCGTGCGGCATCAAACGGTCGGCACTCGTCCTGCGACAAGGCTTTGAACGATTGGAACCCGCTGACAATAAACCGTGTCTGTACATCACAGCCGATGACTATTGCCGTCCGGTATTGCTTTGTCATCAGCAGCCGCTGTGCTGTAATCTGTGCGCACACTCCGGAGGTGCAGGCATTGCTGACCACCACGGGAGGATTCACGCAGCCTAATGCGTGCGCTATGGTATGCGCCGGTGTGAGCAAGTCGAGGTTGTCCCCTTTGGTGGTGGAGAGTATCAATACCACATCGGGTGCGGCGGCATCAATGCCGGCACCACGGACAGCCGCTTGGGCGGAGCGGATACACAGGTCGGTGAAATGAGGGCGTTCCGGAAACAGGCTTGCCATAAACGGTTCCACGGACGCAAACATATCGGTATGCAGACGCAATGCCGACCGACCGGCTATGACAGCCTGATAGTTGGAAAGTGTTCCCTCACCCAATGGGGAGATGATATGGTCGGACAGGCGGATAATCATTGCAGTGCTATTTTCAGTTCACAGCGGGCGCATACTTGTTTGCCACACCGCACTTCCGCTTCTACCAACGATATGTCAAACACACGCTGTACGACACGGATATGCGTGGTTATCTGTTCTCCCTCTTGCGGGCGATAGTATATCTGCATATTCCTGACCGCCCCGATAAAGCCGATACGCACCTCTCCTTCGCTGACGGCACCTATATGTGCGGCAGCCGTCTGTGCCATATTCTCCATCAGTCCGGCAGCAGACAGACAGCCGCAGGACACCAGCGGGTGCTGACCACTGACCGAGCAGACCGACAGTGCCTCGTCCGGAGTAGCCTCCACAAGCCTGTCCACCAGTACAAACGGCGGACGTTGCGGGATAAGGGTCAGTATGTCAGTGTTTCCAAAATTCATAGAAGTGAAACCATTGGGTAGGGTATTTCTGTGCGATAGCCGTCAGGCAGTCGGCATATTGCTGTGCCAGGTCCTGTACCTGTTCCGTGCGTTTGAGACGAGCGTTCACGTGCAGCGGGAAGTGATAGATACGGTATTCGTAGTTGTGCTCTTTCATCACGAACAGCACAATGATTTCTTTGCCTGCTGCAGCGGCTATGCGAAACGGTCCTTGCGGCAGTTCGGCGGTATGCCCGAGGACACGGCAGAAAACAGTCTTCAGACTGCCTAATCCGCGGTCGCCTGCCATAGAGACAATCTCACCATTGGCCAATGCCGTATGGATTTTGAATATATGGCTCATATCATCGCTGTGCGCAATGATAGCGATATTGTTCAATCCCAACTGCTTCACACGGTTTTGCATCACCGTAGCGGTGTCTCCCCCGTATGCCACGATATTCATACGCTTTTGGTGCGTCTGGAAATAGTAGCCTGCTATCTCGAAGTTGCCTACGTGTGAGAACAGCACGATAGCCCCATCCTGTTGCCGAAAGACCTGCATACATTGCTCTTCGTTATCGAAAGTGAAGCGGAACTCCTGCCCCGCCCATGCCGCAAAGCGGTCCAATATCACCTGTCCGAAATGGAAATAGTTGATGTAAGTATGCAGGAAAGCACGCCATACATTGTCTCCGTGTATGTGCCGGAAATAGTGATAGATGGCAATATAGGTGCTGTGCCGGAAAAGCATATAGAAGAGAATGACCACGCCCATGATACCGTATATCACAGGCAGGTGTACCACACGGAGCAGCACTATCAAGCCTTGCTGCATGCGCCGCGTACCACCGGTCTTTCCACTCCAGTCTTTAGGCATTCCCCGGGGTATTATTATGCGTTCACTTTCTGTCCGATATAGGTGTAGAAGTCACCCAATGTGCGTACCTGCTTCATTTCCGCTGCTTCAGGTTTGAAACCGAAGGTGCGGTTGACGATGGCAATGATGTCCACGAAATCGAGACTGTCGATACCCAAATCCTGACGCAAATCGGCGGTCTCCGTTAATGCATCCGCTTCCATCTCAAACTCTTCGACAAGGAAAGCGTTTACTTTTTCTTTAATCTCTGTATTGGTCATATTCTGTTGTTATATTTTCTTGCAAATGAGTATGGAGTGTCCGCCGGTGCCGAGGTGGTCGTGTATGGACTCTGTCTCCAAGCCTGCCTCGTGAATCAGGCGTGTCATATCATCGGTGTTATACATCTTGCTGTTGCCGTTAGCCAGTGCCGTGAAGTAGAGCGAGGTCATAGTCAGGCAGAATGCCGCAGGCGTATATTTCTGTCTGTCCCATAGTGTCTCCATAATATAGAGCCGGTTGGTGTCGTCCATTATGCGTGCGGCACGCTTGAGTATGCTGACTATCTCCGCTTCGGCAAAGCAGTCCAGGAACTGCGACATCCATATCACGTCGTAGTGTTCCTTGGTTGGGAAAGCAGCGTCTTCGTTCAGCAGATCCATACCATAACCGTGGATACGTGCCTCGCCGATATGCCCTTTCGTTTGGGTGCGCATCATCTCTATCTGCTGAGGCAAATCACATATTGTAACCTCCGCTTCAGGCTGATGCTCAGTGACAAAACGGGCAAACTTACCGGTGTTGCCGCCTACGTCCAAGATATGCTTCCTGCCGTTGCGGAAGATTATCTCCACTGCTTCATCAAACGAATGGTCGCTGTAGTAGTGGTCGAAGCCGAACCACGATTTCTGTACCTGCGCAGGCAGACTGGACAAGCCCTCGTAGATAGTGTGCCAGTTACCGAAATGCTCCAGTCCGGCGGGACGTCCCTCTTCCAAGGCTTTGTCCAATACGAACCACCCTTCGTAGTTGACATCGTGGTTGAAATTGATATCCACACCTATCAGGTCGTCATTGAGCAGAAACCACCCCGTCTTTGCCAAGGTGTAGTGGTCGGTATCGGGATTGATTAGCACCGCATGCATAGTGAGTGCGGCTTCCAGCAGACATTTGGCTGCATAGTCGCTCAGTCCTGTCTGCTGCGCAATCTGCGCCTGTGTCAGTCCGTTGCCACCGGCATCGCTCAGCAGACGCAGTATGCCGTACTTGCGTAGCAGACGCGCCACCTGAAAGACCACGGGACCCCAACTGTAGATATGTGCCAGAGCCTGCGCCTCGCGTGCGGAGTATTGCTCACGGCTGTAATTCTGTCTTAGTTCTTCAAAGAGTTGCATAGTATGATTGCTGAGTTGGTTCCTCCGAAGCCAAACGAGTTGCTGAGCACCGTATGGACTTCGGTAAATACGGTTTGCCGTGCTATTCGGAGTGTGGCGGCACTGTCGGCTACGTTCTCCAGGTTGATGTTCGGAGCGACAAAGCCGTTCTGCATCATAAGCAGACTATAGACAGCCTCGGATGCACCTGCCATCCAGCACTCGTGTCCTGTCATCGATTTGGTACTGGATATCCATGCCTTTGAGTTGCCGAACAAACGGGTGAGTGCTTCCGCCTCCATGTCATCGCCTTGCGGTGTGGACGTGGCGTGTGCATTCACATAATCAATGTCCTGCGGAGTAAGTCCGGCGTCCGCCAATGCCCGCTGCATAGCGACAATGCTGCCCGTTGCCGAAGGTTGTGAGATGGCTCCGCCATTGCTGCTGAAGCCGTATCCGATGACTTCACCGATAATATCGGCTCCGCGTGCTATGGCATGGTCGTAGTCTTCCAGTACCAGTGCCGCGGCTCCGCCGCTCGGTACTAATCCGTCTCGGTCTTTGTCGAAAGGGCGTGAGGCTTTGCTCGGGTCGGCAGTGCGTACGGAGAACGTACCCAGCGCATCAAAAGCCGCCATAGAGAACTCGTTCACCTCTTGCGCTCCACCTACCAGTACCATATCCTGCAGTCCCTGTCGGATAAACATATACCCCATACCGATAGAGTGACTGCCACTGGCACATGCCGCAGATACGGTCAGGTTTATCCCGCGCAGATGGAATATGGTACTCATATTCATACTTACGGTGGAGTTCATCGATTGGAAGATGAGTCCCGAACCTACTTGTGCGGAGTCGCCCGTACGCTTCATAGTCTCGTGTACCTCCACCGTAGCCCCTGCCGTGCTGTCATTGCCGAAGATGACGCCCACTTCATTATCCATAAGATATTGTTCGTCTATCCCTGCTTGCTCAAACGCTTCGCGGGAAGCCATGTAGGCGTATTCCGCCTCTTCGCTCATACCCATACGCAGACGGCGGTGGAGCAGTGCTTTCAGTTCCGGACGTGCCACAATACCTGTCAAGGGCGAGCGGAACCCATACTCCGTACGCCGTTCGTCTATACCGATACCGGATTTGCCCGCACGAAGTGCAGCGGTTACCTCCTCTTTCCCCTTGCCGATACAGGACCATATCCCCATGCCGGTTATCACCACACGCCTCATCCTATTCCTCCCGCTATATTGATTACCTGTCCTGTGATATATGCTGCCTCTTCGCTGACCAGAAAACTGACCAATGCCGCTACCTCTTCTGCCGTGCCGAAGCGTCCCATGGGTATGGTCTTCTTCAGTGCCGCCTCGTCCAAGTCGGCAGTCATGTCTGTGGCTATGAACCCGGGAGCCACGGCGTTCACCGTTACTTTGCGTGCCGCCACTTCTTTGGATAGTGCCTTGGTAGCACCTATCAGTGCGGCTTTGGCGGCAGAGTAGTT
>DKEG01000021.1:0-30458 GCA_002452095.1 Bacteroidales bacterium UBA6828
CGAGACCAACCGCACAGGAGCAAAATGGATACACGTCTCCTATACCCCCTACGGCAACCGCCGACAGGCAATTGACAACTACAAAGCATAATGACCATAGACGAGTTACATACCCTTTGGGAGAAGAAGAACGGCGGTAAAGCCGCTCCCACGGAACACGCCTTGCAGGTGGAGTGCCTGCGTTGGTTGCGTGCTGCGTACAGGGATGTGCTCTGCTATGCGATACCCAACGGAGCGTACACCACCAAGACGACCGCCCGCAAGTTGGTGGCGGAGGGTGTGTGCCACGGCATACCCGACTTGTGCATACCTGTGGGCAGGAACGGCTACCACGCCCTGTATATCGAAATGAAGAACGGCAAGGCGGGCAGGCTGTCCGAACATCAGAAAGAGGTCATCCCTCGCCTGCAATCCTACGGCAACAAAGTGGTCGTATGCCGCACATTCGAGGAATTTCAACGGGAGATAACCAACTACTTAACCCAGCAACAATGACCAGTAAGAAACAATCGCTTTTGGACGCTATCATTGACCTCGGTATCAAGTGCTGCAATACGGACAACCATAACACCCCGACAAGCCATAGATAAATCCACAAAAAGCGGCTCAAATCTTGCTCTGTACGGCATAAGTCGTCATAATGTCGGCAATGCAAAATAAAAGAAATACTATAACTTACTGATAAATAGCAATGTTATAGTGTTCCTTTGTAGCCCTGCCGAGAATCGAACTCGGATCTAAGGTTTAGGAAACCCGTATTCTATCCATTGAACTACAAGGCCGTAAGGTGCTAATTATGAATTATGAATTATGAATTATGAATTATGAATTATGAATGATGAATTTTAATGGCTATTTTTCTTCTCCACAAAGCATTTGATTCTTTATTCATAATTTATCATTCTTCATTATCTTGAGGGGAACTCGCCGTACTGCTCAAAGGTGTAGTTGAGGAAGTCGTTGAGCGGTTTGGCGGCGGAGGCGATGTCTAATACATGCTCCAAAAAGCCGGGCGAGCAGACTTGTTTGTCGGTAAGCGGTGTGCTGAACGTGAATGATTTGCGTTTGAGCCAGTCGGCATGCACGAAAGCGGGGTCAAAGCCCTGCGGCACTTTCTTGAGCATATCATCGGTATCAAAATCGGTGAAATACCGCTTGTATTCCGGTGCTGCCATAATATCTTCTATTTCGTCATAGTTGGCTTCTATCTCTTTGCGCAGGGTCTTCAGCAGTTCGGGGGACGGACACCATATTCCCGCAGCAAACATACAATGCCCCGGTTGGATATGGACATAGTAGCCGCCGTGCATTGATTTTCTGCCTCCGTGCGCAGCGGGGAATACACCGAACCACTCTTTGTAGGGGCGTTTATCAGCCGAGAACCGCACATCGCGATAGATACGCCAGATACAATCTTTGGGTTGCAGCCCCGCAAGAGTTGGGTCTATCTCGGTCAGTCCTGCGAGATATGCCTCTGTAAAGCGTACAAACTGGTTGTAACTCTCTGTGTACCAATCCTTGTGGGCGTTGAACCAATCGCGGTCGTTGTGCAACGACAGTTCGGAGAGGAAATCCAATGGGATGCGTAAATCGAAACCAGCCATCTTATTATAGCAGTTTGGCAATACAATCCCGCAGCGAGTCCGTCCAATAGGGGATCTCTATGCCGAAAGTTTGTTTTACTTTTGCCTTATCTAATACGCTATAGTGCGGACGCGGGGTCTTGTAGCGGTATTCCGACGACAGGATCGGGCGCACACGGCAGGCGATCTTCTGCCCGTTTGTCAGTTGGTTGTAGAGGCGGTGTATCTCCACCGTAAAGTCGAACCACGAGCAGACTCCCTCGTCGGTGAAATGATAGATACCGGCGTGCCATTCGGGGGCTTGGATAGCGGCAAAGATAGCAGCAGCGAGGTCGGCAGCACAGGTGGGTGTACCTATCTGGTCGAACACGACCCCCAGATTGTCCCGCTCCAAGCCGAGGCGAATCATCGTCTTGACAAAATTGTTGCCATATGGCGAATAGAGCCATGCGGTACGGAAGATGATTGCTTCGGGGCAGAGTGACAGCAGTTGTTGCTCTCCCTCATATTTGGTGCGTCCGTAGGCGGTACGCGGTGCCACGGGGTCATCTTCACGGCAGGGTATCCAGCCCTCGCCGGAGAATACGTAGTCGGTGCTAACGTGTATCACTTTGGCACCGGCACTTGCTAAGTTTGCCACCGCATCGGCATTGATGAGGCGTGCCGTCGGCTCGTCCTCCTCCGCCTTGTCTACATTGGTATAGGCGGCACAATTTACAATGAGATCAATGGCATTGTCCCGTACAAACGTATGCACGGCTTCGCGGTTGGTGATGTCCAACTCGGCTACGTCCGTGAAGAAATATATGTGATCGGGGTGCTGCGCAGAGAGGTTTCGCATCTCGTTGCCCAACTGACCGTTAGCACCGGTGATAAGGATGTTCATTTAATTAATAATTAATAATTAACAATTAACAATTAACAATTAACATGCAAGTAATGTTCTATTTTTCGGAGCGGTAAGGAAGGCTTATCCACAGGGTATCCACATCACATCCACCTCACTTTTCTTGCTTGTATGTACACACCTGCGATGTTCTATTTTTCTCCGCTTTTAATTACACATTGCGCATTATGCATTAATTAGAAGGGGTTGTCCAAGTCCTTGAGCAGGGGGTGTTTCTTGTCTTTGTCGCTCAGGATGTGTGCTTCTGCAGGTACTTGCCAGTCGATATTCAGGTCAGGGTCGGAAAGCAGCAACCCGCCGTCGGCTTCGGGGTGGTAGAGATTGTCGCACTTATATGTAAAAACAGCCGTCTCACTCAGCACGGAGAAGCCGTGTGCAAACCCGCGGGGAATGAAGAACTGACGGTGGTTGTCCGCCGACAACTCCACGGAGTACCACTGCCCGTAAGTGGGGCTGTCTTTGCGCAGGTCGACCGCCACATCCAGCACTTTGCCCACTGTACAACTCACCAGTTTGGCTTGTGTATATGGCGGACGCTGGAAATGCAGACCGCGTACCACACCATACGACGAACAGGACTGGTTGTCCTGTACAAAAGCCGCATCAATCCCCGCTTCTCGGTAGCGTTGTTCGTTGTAGGTCTCTACAAAATAGCCGCGTGCGTCACGGAATACCTGTGGTTCGATGACCACCAGCCCGTCAATGGGAGTTTTTATCACATTCATTGCTGTCTTGTCTGTTTTTTGAAAAGTGCCTGCAAAGATACTAAAAAAAAATCATCCCTGCAAATCTACAAGGTGAAACGGAATGTAAGGCGGATGCTGTTTTTCTGCCAACCGGTCAGTCCTTCGGTATAGGTGAGGCGGCGCACATAGTCTATACGAATGAGTTTGAAAATGTTTTCCAATCCGACCGTCATCTCCATATAAGGCCAGTTTCCCAGGACGCGGCTTGTCTCGGGAAAGACATAGAGGTTCTCGTATTTGGTGGCGGGGAAAGAGGGAGCGGCTTCAGTATCAGTATGTGCATACTCGCTGAGCAACAGCGGATTATTGCGTTTGCTCACTCCACCGTAGATGCCGCTGAACGAAATCACCTCGCGGAGTTGCAGGCGGTTGATACCGGGAATACGGTTGAGTATCCAACCTTTCAGGTAGTAGGTGGCATACAATGACACGTACTTGTCAAACAGGAATTCCATCGGTTGCATCAGGTTGAACGAGTTGAGTGCCAGCAAAAAAGACTGGTTGCTACTCGGCACATACAACTTAGTGAAAGGTACCTTGTTCCATTGTATTCCCCCCTGCAAGCGCAGATCAATATGCCCGAAAGAGGACAACCAGAAGCGTTTTTCTGCCGTGAAAGTGGTAGAGTTGTAGAAAAAGCGGTCGTCGGTATAACCGAATTGGTGGCTCAACGAGATAACAGGTGCATCGCGCTCCATATTGAAGAACGCCTCCTTGCCTATCCGGTTGCAACTGGCGAAATCGCCCGGTGCATAGCGCAATTCCACTCCGATCTGATAATCGTTGAATGTCTTCACGGGTACGGCGGTATAAGATCCGTCCGGTTGCACATCGGTGATACGCCGGTAGGACAATGACCCTGCCGCCTCGTTGTTCTGATACTGCGCCCACGCCTGTATGCTGAACTTGTTCGGCCACTCTTTCTGGTAGCGGAGTTTGGCGGTGTGGACATATTGGAACTGCCGTAAGGGGGTATTGGGCATCAGGAAGGAGGACATAAAAAGGTGGTCGCGGTCGAGCATAGTATAGATTTGTCCGGGAACCTCCACATCATACTGCCCCGACAGATACAACGCATGACGCATCGGTTCATAGGGATGGTATTTCTTTTTATTAAAAGAATAGATGAACGTGGCGTTGTACTTGGGGCGTAAATCTTTGCACCCGAAAGCGGCATACGTATAAAAGAAGAATTGCGGGTGGAGGTTCGCTGTGGAGAGGCACCCGACGCGCAATCTCACCCCCTCCAACGGGTTGTAATGGATGGTGTTGAAAACGGGACCGATGTCAATCTTGCTTTTGGCGGGGTCTGATGCAGTGGAGATATATCCGGAGAAGCAGGTCTCGACCGTGCGCACCAAGCCGGTAAAGACCGGCACGCGGCGTAACTCCGTTACCAGACTGTCCAGCACCGATTCTTTGGCGGTCAGCGGTTCTGTTCGCATTTCTTTCCAATCGTCCCGCTTGTATTTATGCACACTGTCTGAGGTCATTACATTGCCGGACATTCTGCCGAATATCGACTTATCCGCCTCTTGCCCGATGACATAGTCGTTATAAATACGCGCCTGATGGGCATAGAGTTGGCGTTTCTTGGAAAGGACGTAAAACTTGGCAAACAAATCCTGTTTCTCGGGTATCCACGTGCCATCCGTCAGTTGCGCGTAAGACTGATGGATAGAGAAATCGCTGACAAAGTTGAGGTTGATACGCTTCGGCACCGCCATAGTATAACTCTTTAACTTGTATGTACTGTCGTTAACTATATAGAGGTGTCCTGTAAAACTGTAACTCTCGCTATTCACCGGTACAAATGCCAAGTCGATACACTCCACTCCGTCCATCATCAGCGTATCCTGGATGTAGTATTGGTAATAAGATACCGCCAACGAGGAAGAAAGCGGGCTGACGAAGCGATTTTGCATAACGGCGATGTTATTCTGATAGATATCCACCTCTTTGAACATCGTTTCCAAGTCGGCAGTTAGACTCTCCATCCGTATCACTTCTTCCAACCCCTGTACACGTTGTGCCTTGATGTATGTCTTGCCTAGCGATGAGCCTTTTCCTTTCTTATACAGGTCGGACAATTCTTCGCGCAAATCAATCGTCAGCACGGGGACAGAATCAAACATAGAGGTGTCTATGTAGTTCTGCATAAAAAGGAACTGCTTCCAAAACTTGCTTTTGTTGAAATCGAAATTGAAATTATCCAGCGCAAGGGTGAGTTTCTCGTATGATTGCACCTTATACGGCTCCCCACCGCGCACGTTAGCACTGTCCTTATGGGCAATTACCTTGCGAATGAGTTCCACGGCGGGATTCTCTTTGCGGCGGTATTTGTGTTTCTCTTTGGAGGGCTTGACTACCACGTCCTCCAGCAGGTAGGCATCCGGGTGCAAGACTACATCCATCTGTTCTTCCAACTTGCGTGTGGGGATAGAAACGGACTTATAGCCCATCATTTGGAACGTGAGTGCCTTATACTGCGGTAAAAGTTCTATAGTGAAATTGCCATCCAAGTCGGACGTAGTACCTGTAGTAGTCCCCTCGTAGTAGATCTGCACAAAAGGTAATGTCTCCCCCGTCTCGGAGTCGGATACACGCCCCGATACGACATCCGCCCATATCGTTGTACAACATACCAACAAGAGGCACGCAAGTATATAACGGGAAATCCTCATTTCGTCTTTTTGGACGGACGGTGCGTCTTGGTGCGGAACACCACAAATTCCTGAATAACAAAGTTAAATAAACCGGAGAATACCAATGCCACGATATTGCATATCAATACATCCCACGCAAACAGGCGTTGCAACAACAACAAGAAGCCCATCTTGACGGCAAAGCCGCTCAGACAGGATACATTGTATCCAAAGAAGCGTAAGACTTTATATTTCAGAGACTCACCCGAAACACGGTTGTGCCATACGAAATGACACGCCACTACATAATTGGTC
The DNA here is from genome assembly GCA_002452095.1 of Bacteroidales bacterium UBA6828. Classification (GTDB taxonomy): domain Bacteria; phylum Bacteroidota; class Bacteroidia; order Bacteroidales; family Paludibacteraceae; genus Colicola. Next base: position 6,197 of record DKEG01000021.1, read on the forward strand.
AGCACCGCCCCCTCAAACGAGATAGACGGCGACAAGATGTACTGCCCGAAATAATCAGTGAATAAGTAGTGCGAACATACCCACAACAACAACATATCCACCGTCGTACCACATAATGTGGATACGGCAAACTTAATATAGTTGAGCAGGATTGCTTTGCCACTCATAACCGTTTAGTTGTGTTTCTTGAGCGGGTCTAACTTGGCAAAGTAGCGGGCGTCCTTGATAAAACTGACCAGATACATCAAGAACATCACTACGAACAACACAATGCCCACATAGTCAAGCACATACAAAACGATCTCTTTTCCAAAGAGCGTCAGCGGAGTAGCAATGGACTGCAACGCAGGGCAGAAGAAAATAACAGCATTGACCAGGATAATGGCAAGGCGCAGTTCGGTAGGTCCCATCTTGGCATAGGTCAGTTTGAATTCGCTTTTCAAGTGAGCGTTAATCGCTACATACACCTCCAGCATCAAGTATGCCACCATTACCAGCATAGCCACAGACAAGTGCATCCAAGGGGACAATCCCACCCCGAAGAATACCGCCAACTGACAAAGCATATCGGTATTGTGGTCAAGGTAGTAGCCATACAACGGACGTTGCGTATCGCGGACACGGGCAAGCGTACCATCCAGCGAGTCGCCATACCAATTGATAACCAAACCCGCAGATGCCAACCAGAGATAGGCAGGACTGAGCATAGTAAGTGCAAAGCCGAGACCGGTCAGTACGGCACCAATCACACCGACAATGGTCAGCATATCACTCGTTACCCAACATGGCTGACGTTTTGCCAGCCAGACAAGTGCTTTCTTCTCCGCACGATTGAGAATAGAAGTCTGAACACGCACGGCTTGTTTGCGCGGTGCCTGCTCACCGGTAGATGTTGTATGCTCCATAGTTATATACTGTTCTGTTTCAACAAATGTTATATCCCCTCTCTTTCGAGAGAGCGTGCAAAATTACAAAGAAAAATCGGTTTGTGCAAATCAAAAGTAGGAACAATATAGAAAAACATATAGCCCGCTTCACAGTGGGCTATATGCAATACAATAAAATATTATTATGCATTATATTAGTATTTTGTTGCGGAGGATGGGATCGAACCACCGGCCTTCAGGTTATGAGCCCGATGAGCTACCACTGCTCTACTCCGCGCCATATATTTCCTTTTGCCCCAAAGGACTGTTTTGGAAATCGCTTGCAAAGGTACGGCTTTTTTTTGATATGTACAAATTTTAGGGGCAAAAAGCCGAACTTTTTTTGTGATTTATGCGTTCTGTTGCGGCAAAGCGGTTGCTATGAGGGCACCGTCTGACTGCACATCGAGGACACATCTGCCGCCGAACCAGAGCGGATAGTTGCAGTCGCCATGACCTGCGGGAAAGCCGAACAGAATAGGAAAATTGTAGTTCTCCACTGCTTCGCGGATGGTCTGCATCACGGAGCAGCCCATTGCGGGGTCGTCGGCGCAGTCGGTGAATTGTCCGACCATCAGTCCGCCAATACGCTCGAATACGCCCGACAGGCGCAGGTTGTTCATTATACGGTCAATGTGATAATGCCGCTCGGCGATGTCCTCGATGAACAACACGGGTTTCTCTTTTTGCTCCGCAAGCAAAGCGGTTAGTCCGTAGGGCGTACCCTGCAAGCCGTAGAGAACGCTCAGGTTGCCGCCGATAAGGGTGGAATGTACTTTTCCTATACGATTAAGCGGGTGGGGTGGAATGGTGTATGCCAAAGCATCGCCCGCCTGTGCGGGCTGCAAGGTGCGGCGCAACAGTTGCAAAGAAGGTGCGTTTTCGTTCCATATGGCAATATGTTTGCACATCGGGGCGTGGAGCGATGGCATACCTTGCCGGAACGCCAGAGCGTGCAGGCAGGTGATGTCGGAGAAACCGATAACGGGTTTGTTCATTGTGCCTATGCGGTCGATGATACGCTGCAAGCCGTAGCCTCCGCGCGAACAGAGAACCCAATCCACTGACGGGTCTTGCATTGCCTCGTTGAGGTCGGCAAGGCGTTCCTCGTCCGTCCCGGCAAAGCGTCCCGCTTTGTTGCGGGCATAGCGTCCTTCCGACACGGCAAAGCCCCACTCGCGCAGGCGTGCGCACGCGTTATCCATATAAACGGGGTCTATTGCTCCAGACGGAGAGACGATACGTATATGAAGCCGGCTGTCAAGCATACATCTTTCCTATTATCCAATTGACTAATCTTTTGGGCAGCAGCCAGTTAAGCACAAAGAAAAAACGATACAACGCCCCGCCTGTGTATTGCGGACGGGGGGAGCGGCAAGTGGCGATACGGTAGAAATCGCGTGCCATCGCCTCGGGCGGCATACCTGTGCGCTCGTCTTTCTCCATCGATTGTACGGCAGAGCGGATATGCGGATAGACCATTTCGCCGGCGATGCTATTCTCCCGTGCGGCGGTGAAACCCGTGGACACATCGCCCGGCATCAGGACGCTCACCGAGATACCATATGCCCGCACCTCGTTCTGCAATGCGAGTGCAAGGGCGTTGATAGCCGCCTTACAGGCGGAATAGAAACTCTGGTAGGGAATGCTGAGTATAGCCGCCACGCTGCTTGTGAAGATGATTCGTCCGCTGCGTTGCTTGCGCAGTTGTGGCAGCACGGCTTGGACCACTGATACCGCTCCGAAAAAATTGACATCAAACTGCTTTTTGGCGTCAGCCATAGCGGTGAACTCCACCGCACCCGAGATGCCGAAGCCTGCATTGGAAACCAGTACATCAATCCGGTCGGTTTGTTCCAATACCTGTGCTATGGCGTTGCGCACACTCTCTTCACTGCATACATCGCAGAATATATGGGTAATATGCAGTTCGCTCTGGCCGTGGCGGCTCAGTTCGAACACCTGCCAGCCGCGCTTGGCAAAGAGCAGGCACGTAGCCCGCCCGATACCCGATGAGCCGCCGGTAAGCACTAATGTTTTCATAAAGCGATACGGTTGCCTAACAGGTCATACAATACGCCGTCCCGCTCGATGATAATCACACCGTTGCGCAGCATTTTGCGGACGGGCATACTCTGTTCTTCCGCAGTATCTATGCCGTTCTCCGTCTCGCACGGACAACCCGATTTCTTGTCTGCCGGCAGGTTGAGATAATCGGCATCGTAGGTGTTTTTCAGGTCGGCGAGTACTACGCTCTGCCCTTTGCGGTTGCCCCATATATACTCCGCCAGACAAGGATATTCAATGAACGGATTGCGGTTGTGCTGGAAATTGCTTACCGCATCCATACGTTTCAGTTCTTTCTTGCTGACGGGGTCTTGGCGGTGCCATTGGATCAGCACCTCTATCTCCCAAGGCTGGAACTCAAGATAGTTGTCGTTCTGCATGGCAAAGCGCGAACCGACATCCTTGTTGTCCAACCGCCAACCGCTGTATTTGCTGCATACGGCGTCGGGGTTGCCGTTGATGTCGCGCCCGTAACAGGTAGCCATATAGAAATAGGCGCGGGCGAAGTCGCCCTTGTACTCGTCTTTGGGTTCAAAGACCCAGAAATCCGTTTTCAGGGAGTCGTGGTATATCTTGCCTACCCGCAGCGACCCGGTACCCGACTTGATATTCTTGGTAGGCACGCCTAACGGATAATTGCTGCGCGAGGAGTTGGCTTGTGAGTTGGACGGATTGAGGTGGTAACAGTCTTTGTAGGCGTCGTTCTCCGCGCCGCCCCACCACGACTTGGCAAATGAGTGCTCTATGTTGCAGCCGCTTGCCTTATCACCGGGGTTGTTGAGTTTCTTCCAATCATCGCAGTACATATCCTCGCAGTAGCCGTTTTCATCGCGGTCGGCATAGTAGAATACCTCCCACGTACGTCCCTTTCCGCTGCCATACGGAATGACTGTGTGCTTGCGGATAATGGTTTTGAGGGTGGTTTTTAGTTCGGCATCGTGTGTACCGTCGATGCGGTCGTAGTAGCCTGCAGGCATTGTCTCTGCGAAGAGCAGGAGTGGCAGGAGGCTCAAAAGGAATAAACCGGTTTTCTTCATATAATATAATAGGTCAGATAGGATTGCAAAGTTACAGCAAAATCCGCAATACCGCAAATAATATGCATACAAAAAACGCCTGATACATTGTATCAAGCGTTTCCGTGTAGCGGGACCCGGGATTGAACCGGGGACCTCATGATTATGAATCATGCGCTCTAACCAGCTGAGCTATCCCGCCATCCGCCGTAGCGGAATCTAAATCTATATGTACACCATCACCACTTTCTCACGAAAGCGGGTGCAAAGATACAACAAAAATTTGACATAGCCAAAAATAAGGCACGTTTTTTGTGTTTTTGTATGTAATCCCGGGCTAACCTGATGGTAAGAACAGGGAACCGCAGGAGAAATACACAAACAATGCATTGTATTTGTATATGGAAAAGTCGGGTGGATGTCGGGTGGATGTCGGGTGGATGACGGGTGGATAGGCTCTTCTTATTATGCATTATGCATTGTACATTATGTATTTTCTTTTTGCATAATTGCCAAAAAAACGGTACTTTTGCCGAAATTTACAAACAGATACATTAAATACATACAAATATGAGTAAAGCATTACTGATGATTCTCGACGGCTGGGGAATCGGAGACCACACCAAAGCCGATGTTATTTATTCCACTCCTACGCCCCACTGGGATGCCCTGCTGGCAAAGTATCCGCACAGCCAACTGCAAGCCAGCGGCGAGAGTGTAGGTCTGCCGGACGGACAGATGGGCAATTCCGAGGTAGGACATATGAATATAGGTGCCGGACGCGTGGTATATCAAGACTTGGTGAAAATCAATCGTGCCTGCAAGGACGGTTCTATTATGCATAACCCGGAAGTAATCAATGCTTTCCAAACCGCCAAAGAGAGCGGCAAGAAACTGCACATTATGGGACTGACCTCCACGGGCGGTGTCCACTCTTCGTTTGACCACCTATTCTATCTCACCAAGATTGCCAAAGAGTACGGGCTCGACGGGCGTACGTTTGTACACTGCTTTATGGACGGGCGTGACACCGACCCCAAGTCGGGACTCGGCTTCATCGACCAACTCCAGGCACACCTCGCAGAGACCTGCGGTGAGATTGCCTCTATCCAAGGACGTTTCTATGCTATGGATCGAGACAACCGCTGGGAGCGTATCAAGGTGGCATACGACTGCCTTGTCAACGGTATCGGACACAAGAGCGAGGATATGCACGCTGCCGTGCAGGAGTCCTATGACGAGGGTGTTACGGACGAGTTTATCAAACCTATCGTACACGTGCGCAACGGAAAACCGTTGGCAACCATTGAGGAAGGCGATGTAGTGATTTTCTTCAACTATCGCAACGACCGTGCCAGAGAGATTACTATCGTTCTCACCCAGCAGGATATGCCGGAGCATGGTATGCATATCATTCCTAACCTCAATTATTACTGTATGGTTCCCTACGATTCGGCGTTCAAGGGACTGCATATTTTCTTCCCCAAGGAGGATGTACACAATACGCTGGGTGAGATAGTGTCCAAAGCAGGTATGAAGCAACTGCGTATTGCCGAGACTGAGAAGTTCGCCCATGTAACGTTTTTCTTCAACGGTGGTCGTGAGTCAGAGTACCCCGGCGAGGACCGTATCCTTATCCCGAGTCCGAAAGTGGCTACCTATGACCTCAAACCCGAGATGTCGGCACCCGAGGTTACCACTGCCCTCTGCAATGCCCTTGATACCCGGAAATATGACTATATCACCCTTAATTTTGCCAATGGCGATATGGTAGGACATACGGGCGTTTATGCGGCTGTGCAGAAAGCCGTTGAGACTATTGATACCTGTATGGACAAGGTGGTTACCACTGCGCTGAAGAACGACTACGAGATTATCATCATTGCCGACCATGGCAACTGCGACCACGAGATTAACGCTGATGGTACGCCCAACACTGCCCACTCGCTCAACCCCGTGCCGTTTGTGTATGTAAGCAACAACCATGTGAATGCTCACGTGGAGAACGGTATTCTCGCCGATGTGGCTCCCTCTATCTGCCATATTCTCGGCTTGCAACAACCTGCTGAGATGACCGGACACAACCTTATCAAGGACTAAAAGTCCGAGACTTGTTTACAGACATATCCCCGGCTGCCCTATCTACGTATGGCGGTCGGGGATATGTCTGTCTATAGTAGTCTCAATAATGTGCAGAAATGTTGCATCTGCTTGGCTTTGCAACATTTTTGGCGCACTTTGATAGCACAATCACCAGCCAAGTCGGAAATAAGTTGTACTTTTGCTGCGTATTTAGTTAGTTGATAGTATTGGTTGTTGGGAAGATTGCATTAATAAGGTTTTGATTTTGGTATTGGTCAGAGGCGGAAGTATCTTTGTAGAGAAGTATTTCCGCTTTTTTTATATGGTTTGTTATCAGAAGTTTACGATGATACCGGAAATTAAAAAGTATATGCCAAACGGTAGTTTTATTTGGCGGTGTGCAGGAAAAGGCGTATCTTTGCGCTGAATTTATACTATGAATCTACTAATTTTGTTGCAATATCATGAGACAATCTTACACTAAACCTCTACGGAAGCATATCTTGTATGGTGCGCTACTCTTGGTCGGAGTGGTGGGTACGGGCGTGTTCTTTGGCTGCCGCAACAGGCATAAAGCCGAGACGTTTGTTGTGGGCGTGAGCATCGATTTTGATGATGTATGGCATAACAAGATGATTGACGAGATAGAGCAGGAAGCCGTGTTGCACCCCGAGTTGAGCCTGCGCCTAATCAATGCCTGCGGTGACTATGCGTTGCAGGGTGAGCAGATAAAAACACTGGTGGACAAGGGTGCAGACATACTCATCATAGGTACGGGCGACCCTATGTATGTGCGCAGAGCACTGGATTATGCTGCCGAAAAGGGTGTGCCTGTGGTAATCAACTCGCATAACCCTCAGGTGGAGCAATATACGGCGTATGTGGGTACGGACAATCATGCAGCGGGACTGATGATGGGGCAGTATCTGGTGGAGCACGCCGGACGTGCAGGGTGCACCAAGCAACACCCGCTACGGGCAATAGAGGTGGTGGGTGTGATGGGGACACCCGCAGTAGATGAGCGGTATAACGGTTTGCGCGAGTATATAGAAGTGCATAGGGAGGTTGAGATTGCCGCAGTGGCACAAGCCGATTGGGATTTTGAGAAAGCCCGCTGCCTGACTGATTCGTTGTTGCAGGTGCTGCCTGACATTGATATTATCGTGGCGCAAAGCGACATTATGGCGTTTGGTGCATACGAGGCGGGCAAGGCACGTTTCCCCGATAAGGATTTCCATATCCTCGGTGTGGACGCACTGAGTGGCAAGGGGAGTGGGGTAGAGGCTATACTGGAAGGCAAGATAGAGGCATCGATTACCAATGTGAGCCGTGGCGACCTGATGGTGCAGACGGCGTGCGACATCTTGCACGGCAAACCCTATGTGCGGGATGTGTTTTTGCAGCCCGTGCTGGTTGATCAGTCCTCCAAACGTCTGATGATGCGTATGTCGGAGGAACTGAACAACGAGAGCAAGGTTATTAAGACGCTGCAACTGCGTATGGACAACCTGTGGGGTGAGGCGGATACGCTCAAGAACACCAATGCGGTACTGATTTTCTGTTTGCTGCTGCTTGTGCTGCTGACCGGGGTAGTGATATTCCTTTGCCGCTATCGTCTGCGTATTCATCAGGAGCGGGCGCAGAATGCCATAGTGCTGGAGCGTCAGCAACGGCAGTTAGACAAGATTTCGGCTGAGTTGTGCCAGGTGAAAGCCACACAGACGCAGGACGAGAAATTTATCAACAATCTGCAGGAGTTTATTGACAAGCACCTGTCCAACCCCGAATTGTCGATTGAGATGCTGAGCGGAGAGTTGGGGTTGAGCCGTGCGCAGTTGTTCCGTAAGGTAAAAGCCAAGTTGGGTGTATCGCCCGTGGATCTGATACGGCAGATACGTCTGCAGAAAGCCAAACAGATGCTGTGCCAGACCGATCTCTCGGTGTCGGAGATAGCCTACTCGGTAGGTTTTACCTCCTCGTCCTATTTCTCCAAATGCTACAAAGACTATTTCGGTGTGGCACCCAAACGGCAACCGCGCCAAGACAGGTCAGACACCCCGGCGCAAGAAAGCGGAATAGAAAGTTAGTATCAATTTTGTACAAAAATGTTGCATACACGCGTGTATGCAACATTTTTTGTTTTCTTTGATTGTATTCTGTTTATGCGGTTGCAAAATAAGGCATAATTTTGCAGCGCAAAGCCGTTGATAGAGGCTGCGGCTTTGCAGACAACAGATAAAGTCTCGTAACTACTACAAATTACTATTTACCATGAAAAAGAATTTCTTCTTTTCTTTTGCGGCAGCGTTGCTGCTATGTGGAATGGGTATGAACGCACAAACCGTTGAATGCCCTGATGCTGCGACTGCTCAAACAGCGGACTACTATTTGAGCAATCCCTATTATTTCCAGTGTACCGCGTTGAAAGACTCGGTCTTTGAGAACAAAGATGGTAGCAAAGAGAACGTAAAAGCCAATGCCGACGGGCTTATCAAACTGACAGATGACGGCTGGTCTGATTTCCACTGGTCGGGAACGAGCCGTGCTATCTTTGACAGCATCAATATGAGTGCGGCAGGCGATTATACGTTGATAGTCAATTACAGGAGTAAAGGTGGCATTGATTTGATTGTCAATGAGGACACCACAAAAACCAATTTAGAAGAAGGTGCCAGCCCTGCAAGAATGAAAATAGCCTTGAAGGAGGGAATGAATACCATAAAACTGGGTAAGGGCGGTTGGCTTAGTTTCTACAGCATTCAGTTGGAGAAGATAACCAAAGTGGTTACCACCACTATCACTTTTGACAAACAAGGCGGCGTGGGCGGCACGGAGAGCGTTGTGGCTACGCAGGGTGAGGCTATGCCTAAGATTACAGTGCCGACCCGCGAGGGATATGTTTTCGAGGGCTATTTCAGCGAGATTGAGGGTGGCAGTCAGTACTATGCGATGGACGGCTCGAGTTTCAAGGCATGGGACAGGGAAGAGGAAGCGTTTACGCTCTATGCTCATTGGAACAACGGCAGTACGGGTGGCGATTGCCCGACTGCGGAACAGGCTACATCCGAAGACTGGTATTTGACTCATATGTACGATGCACGCTGCACGGAACTGACCAACACATGGGAGAAAGACAACGGCGCATATATCTACACGAATGTGGAAGACGGGAAAGTGAAGATAACGGCAGACGGTCAGTGGATAGATTTCTACTGGGCAGACCCGAGTTCGATTGTCTTTGACTCGATTTATGTGAGCGAGGACGGCTACTATGATATGACATGGTTCTTCCGCTGTGATGCGATTGACGGTGAGGCTACTGCCGGTTCGAAAAACTATGTATATGTCAATGATGAGTTGTTTGGCGATGTAACCGTTTGGATTAGTGATGAAGAAGTGGAACTCGACCAGACCAAGGTGGAAGGTATAGAACTCTATGCCGACTTTCCGAACAAGATCAAACTGCAGAAAGGCAACGGTTGGCCTCTGACACGCGGTATCCAACTCTCCCGCGTGGGTATGGGAATCCGAAACGCACATACCGCGTCGTTCTTTGTGAGCGTAGAGGACGGCGTGATGACATTGAACCGCCTGAGCGGCAACAGCCGGATTGCCATATATTCGCTTACGGGCGAGCAGGTACTGACGGCTGCTACCAATGAGGCGACCTTTGCCACTACGCTTCCGCAGGGCGTATATATTGTGAATGTGAACGGCGAATATGCCAAAGCGGTAGTCCGCTAAACGGATACTCCCTGCCTTCTCCCGAGAGAGGGTAGGGAGTCTTTTCTATCGGGGCAGGTGGCTTGTTCTATCGAGAATCACCTACTAATCACCTACTCTTACTATACGGAAGTAAGGGTGTTGTAAACGAATTGTAAAACAAAAGAGATATGAGATATTGCACTGTTCTTTTGTCGTTGTTCCTTACCGTCGGTATGCAGGCGGCTGACCTGACACTGGCTGCGGGCGATGTGGAACTGACTTTCACCAAGGTGGCTGAGGGCTACCAAACCAACCTGACCTACAACGGCACCGACCTGCCGTTTATCGAGGCAGGCAAACCCGCCTATCTGGAGGTGCAGGGCAAGCCTGTGGCGGGCTATTACTCCACGGTGAGCGAAAACCAAGGAACGTTCACGTGTGTGGCAGACCTGAGGTCGGGGCGCGGTTCTCAGTTCCGCGTAACCGATACCTACACTTCGCCCGCCGCAGGGCAGATTTCGCTCCGGCGCGATGTGCAGGTGGTGAGCAAAAAGAGCGGCGACAACTATTTCCTATCGGCTTTCGGCATAGAGACCACCGACAATAAGAAGTTCACCGACAACGACTACTTGGTGCCCGGTGTGTTGTACAAGGGCTATTTCGATGCGGCATGCAATACGCCGACGTACTTGCCGCAGGACGGCGATGTATGGTTTCTGTACAGGGACGACCGTACGCCGCTGCCGTTTGTGATGTCGCGCAGCAAGCAAACCGGTACAACCATCACATTGGCGCATCAGGATTCGGAGTGCCGTACTGTAGTGGCGGATGCCAACGGGGATTCCTACAACGCCGGTTATCAGTTCGGCGCCTGCGGTCTGTGGCGTGATACCGCCAACCGCGTTACGTACCAAGAGGTGCTTTACCCCGGTACTACAAAATCGACCAAGTCGGGCAAGGGCAACCGTTTTCACCCTGTGGATACGGGTGTAAAGCACAGTTATTCGGTTTTTGTGAGCGTGTCTCATACCGACACTTACGGCGAGGCGGCAAAGCAATCATGGAATACGGTGTTTGACCTCTACAATCCGAAGATATACAATGTGGATTTGCAGGCTTGTTACCAAGGGCTTATAGAGAGTCTGCTGACCTACTATGTGCCGAGCCGCGCAGACGGCGGTACATACGACAAGCCGGGTTGGCCGTTTGAGGTGAGCCTGACGGATTTCAAGCCGAAAGGTATTGATTATCAGATGGGTTTTGTGGGTATGCAGGTGTCGTCGGGCTACTACCTGTACCGCTACGGCATAGAGAACAAGCAGAGCGACACGCGCCACAAGGGGGAAGCGGTGCTGGATTTCTGGGCGGACGACTGCCTGTCGCCTATCGGTATGCCGAGTACGTGGTATGACCCGAACGGGAACGGTGGCAATGGCGGCTGGCGCAACTATGAGAGTATATTGCGTATTATGACAGGCGGTATGGAAGGGCTGCTGAGCGCATGGTGCTATGGCACGAAGAACGGCGAGAAACACGACAACTGGATTGCTTCGTGCAAGAAATTCGGGGACTGGCTGCTCAGTGTGCAAAACGACAACGGCAGTCTGGCGTTCAGTTGGAACCGCAACAAGATACAAAACAACCGGCACCCTGTGAAATTGTCAAACGGGCTGACGACCACCTCGGCACTACGCTACCTGGTGGAACTGTATATCGCCACGGGCGATGAGCGATACAAAGAGGCGGCACTGAAAGCAGGCGATTATTGCTACCTGTTCGTACATAAGAAATACCACTACTGCGCTTGCGTGGTGGATAATCCGCAGGTGATAGACAGCGAGTCGGGTTATATGGCGATGGTGGGCTTTTTGTCGCTGTACGATTTGACCAAAGACAAGAAATGGCTGGACGCAGCGGAGCAGGCGGCAACCTATACGGAGACATGGGTGTATAGTTTCGAGATACCCGTGGAGGACGACCGCACCGAGGACAATCCTATTTTCCCGCGCGACCGCAGTATCGTGGGGCAGCATTTGATAGCCATAGGACACTCGGCTGCCGACCTGGGTTTTGCATGGACCTCGTTTGCCTACTATCGTCTGTATCTGCTTACCGGGAATGAGCATTACCTGAAAGCAGCGCGTATGTCGGCGCACAACAGCAAACAGTCGATGAACTGGGACGAGAGTCTCTATCCCGGGCAGCCGAAGGGCTTGCAGTTGGAGGCCTTCCAAGTGATGATACCGCGCCGTGTAGGCGGTGTGGCTACGACACTCAACTGGAACTATGCCGGACACCTCGACCCGATGTTCCGCTTCAAAGACGCTTTCGGCACACCCGATATGGAGGAGGTGGAGAAAATGAGTTGGGAGAAGCGTCAGGAGTTGGCGGCACGCTACTCGCTCTATCAGTCGTCGGATTACGGGCAGACGATACTTGCCAACGAAGATGTGCGCACCGATATGGAAGTTGCTTACCCCAATCCTATCGATTCGGGCAGCAGCCTGCATATAGAGATGCCCGATGTGGCATATACGCTGAGTATATACACTATGGCAGGCGAGTTAGCCTACCGGTGTGATAAAGAAGGCTGCGCTGATGTGAAGATGGGCTTTCCGAGCGGGGTTTACACTATGGTGATACGCCACGACGGGGGTGAAAGTACGCAACGTGTGATTGTCAAATAATCAAAACTAATACTATGAAACAACTGAAAAAGATAACCGCACTGCTTTTTGCGTGGTGTCTGTCGTGTGCTGCCGTGCTGGCACAAGAGGTGCGCGGTACGGTGGTGGACAGCGAGGGCGAACCGCTGATAGGCGTGAGTGTGGTTGAGAAAGGTACGTCCAACGGTACGATTACCGACTTGGACGGCACATTTGTGCTGCATCTGCAGTCCACCGACACCAAGAAAGCCAAGTTGCATTTTTCGTATGTGGGCTATCAGTCCCGCGAATTGCCGGCAGACAGCCGTGAGTTGACACGTGTACAGTTGACGGCAGACAACCAACTGCTGGACGAGGTGGTGGTAGTAGGCTACGGTCAGAAACGCAAGGGCGGTATAGCATCGGCGGTAACAACGGTGCAAGCCGAAGATATTGCCCGCTCCACCAGTACCACCACTTCCGGTGCGCTGGTGGGCAAAATGGCCGGCATCACCTCGCGCCAGAGCAGTGGTGTGCCCGGTGCTGCAGCCAGCATACAAGTACGTAACCTGGGTACACCGCTGTATGTCATTGACGGCGTGATAAAAGACGAGGACGCATTCAACAACCTTGACATCAGCGATATAGACAATATCTCGGTGCTGAAAGACGGTGCTGCGGCTATCTATGGTGTGAAAGCGGCGAACGGTGTCGTACTTGTTACCACCAAGAAAGGCAAGGTCAACCAGAAGATGGAGGTGAACTTCAATGCCTATATGGGCTGGCAGCAATGGACGGAATATCCGGAGTTGCTCTCGGCTTATGACTGGGTGTATGCCAACTATATGCGCGATGTGAACAGCGGTACATTGGCTGTTACCACGGAGCAGGCGCGTGCCGAGTTGGAGAAATGGAAGACAGGTTATTACAACCCCGAGACTGGCGAGGACTATCGCGGCTACGACTGGTACCACAACTATGTGCGTTCCGCCGCTCCGCAGTACTACGCCAACGCCAACCTGTCGGGCGGCACGGAGAAGATGACATACTATGCCTCGTTGAGCCACGTGGGACAGGAGGCGGTGTTTAAGGATTACAGTTTTGACCGCACCAACCTGCAGACCAATGTGGATGTGAATATCACCGACCATCTCAAGTTCGGTACCCGGATCTCCGGTAAGATAGACAATACCATCAATCCCGGTCTGCCCGGAAACGACGACTACGCTGCCCGCAAAATGTCGGTGATCGGAATGCTGCCTATCTATCGCCCGTATGCCAATGATAACGAGCAGTATATCAACTATATCGCCGGCTATGACGGTGCACACAACCCCGCTTCGTACACCATAGACAATGCGGGTGAGTATCACAAACGCAACACATCTTTCCAGACCAATTTCACACTGGACTGGCAGATACCGCTGCAAGGCTTGTCGGCACGGGCAATGTTCTCGTATTACTACAACGGGCAGGATATCAACAATCTGGAAAAGGAATGGAAAGAATACACGTACGACCCTGTAAACAAAACCTACCAAGTGGCGTATGACAAGACCGATACATGGATGGAGCGCACCCGCGCCAAAACGAATGATATCACGGGGCAGGCACTCGTAAGTTATGACAACACATTCTCCGGACACCATGTGTCGGCTACCGTAGGTTTCGAGTTCTACAAACGTATGTACAACTCGCTCTACAATGCGCAGAACCCGGTTGAAAATCCATATATTGACCTGATTACCACCAGCAAAAACAATACAGTTGAGGAGCAGACCTACACACAGACTACTGCGAGCGGTATCTTCCGCGCAGGCTATGACTACCGTGGACGCTACATCATCGATTTTGCCGGCAGGTATGATGGCAGTTGGAAATTCGCCAAAGGCAAACGCTGGGGTTTCTTCCCCTCGGTGAGCGGCGCATGGCGTATGTCGGAGGAGACATGGTGGCAAGACGGAAGCATCAATGACTATTGGAGCAATTTCAAGATACGTGCTTCTTATGGTCAGTTGGGTGATGACAACGTCGGTTCGCTCTATCCGGACTTTGCGTATCTGGACGGATATACCTATAATTCGGGTAGTTATTTCACTACCTCCGACCCGCTTTTGGGTAACACCAACAGTGCTCTCATCGGCACTATTTACAAGGGTACGCCCAACACCCAAATCTCGTGGATGACCACCTCGTTGACCGATGTGGGTATTGACCTCGGCTTTTTCAACAACCGTCTGACCGCGGAGTTTGATTTCTTCTTGCGTACACGAGACGGTATCGCAGCGCAACCCGACAACCTTGTATTCCCACAAGAGTCGGGTCTCGTACCATTGGCAGAAAACCTCAACTCAGACAAACATATCGGTGGGGACGGTTTCATCAAATGGCAGGACAAAGCAGGCGATTTCAAGTATTACATCGGGGGCAACCTGACTATTTCGCGTCAGAAAAACGGTATCCGTGCAGGCGAGAAATTCGGCAATGCATGGGACAAGTACCGCAACAGCAAGTCCGACCGCTGGTCGAATGTGGAGAACAACCAGGTCTGGCAATGGGAGACCATCGGCGTATTCCAAACACAAGAGGAGATAGATAACTATCCCGTTATCATCGACGGTGCCAACAATACCACCCTCCAACCGGGCGACCTGATCTTCAAAGATGTGAACGGCGACGGCGTAATCGATGAATACGACAAACGCCCGCTCGGCTACTCGTCTGTTATGTATGCATGGTCTGATGCAACCGGTATCCGGCAGCCGATACTGAGTTTCGGTATCAACTTCGGATTCGAGTGGAAAGGCATTGACTTTGCCGTGGATTTCGCAGGGGCTTCGATGAATACATACGTGCCGGACTGGTATATGAAGTGGGCTTGCAGCCGCGAGATGGCGGGCTATGCCTCTACCACACTTGACAGTTGGCACCACGAGGACATCCTCGACCCCACTTCGCCGTGGGTAGCGGGTAAGTTCCCCGCCGTGAGTGCCAAACACCCGTCCGCACGCGGCGAAAACGATTTCTATACACGTGATGTGAACTATATCCGTTTGCGCAACCTCGTGCTCGGCTATACGTTCCCCAAACGCTGGACGGAGAAAGCCAAGATACAGAAGGCGAGAATCTATTTCGAGGGTACCAACCTGTTCTGCTTCGACTCGCTCGAGGACTACGGCGTTGACCCCGAGATTGCTTATGCCAATGGTATTGACTACCCGCAGAGCCGCGTCTTCACTATCGGTTTCAACCTTGGATTCTAATCAATGCACAATAGAAAAAGACTACAACAATGAAAGCAAGATATATCATCCTCTCGGCTTTTGCGGTGGCACTTGCGGCTTGCGACAACTGGCTCTCGCCCTCTGACTCCACCTCGCTGAGCGAGCAGCAGACCTATTCGTCGGTGGCTACAATCAATAGTGTGTCCGCCAACCTCTACAGCCGTCTGCGCTATGAGCAGTCGTTTACGCAGGACAACGAGACCTATGACCTATGTTCGTGGGACGAGGCTATCAATAACTCCGCCTATTGGGCAAACATCGGCAACAAGAATGCAGACTATCGTCAGTACTACGACTATACCCTCGTTCGCGATCTGAACAAACATATCCGTTGTCTGCAAACCTCTGTCGGGGAAAATGTCTCCGCCGACCACCAACGCTATTTCCTTGCCGAGGCGCGTTATATGCGTGCCTACACCTATTTCGTGCTGGTTTCGCGTATGGGCGGTGTGCCGCTGCTCACCGAGGTACAGGAATATACCACCGATACCAAATCGCTTGCCAAACCGCGTAACAAAGAGTACGAAATCTATGATTTCATTCTTGGCGAACTCGATGCTATTGCCACTGACCTGAACCTTGCTGCCGCAGGCACCACCACGCGTGCCACGATGGGTAGTGCATTGGCACTCAAGTGCCGTGCCGCCCTCTATGCGGGTACTATTGCTTACAACTATGACAAGAGTGTTGCCAAAGGTCTCGTACTCACCGGTTTGGAAACGGGTATCCCCCGCGAGAAAGCCGACGGCTATCTCAAGCAGTGTGTTGATGCCTGGCAGTCGCTCAAATCTATGGGTGTTTATTCACTGGCATCCGATTATGGCGATTTATTCCAAGCGAAGAACAACTCCGAGGTTATCTTCGAGATTGCCTACGATGGTACCAACTTTACCAACAATTTCACTTTCTGGACGGTCCCGCGCAGCCTGCGTCCCGATACCAAGAGCGGCAGTTGTGTCAATCCTGTTGCCAACCTGCTTGACTGCTATGAGATGGCGGCTACCCATACCTGCGAGCCGTTCAACCCCTACAATGGGGGGAACAAAGCCGAGACTCTTACGGGCGTAACCTCTTCCAACAACTCGTATCGTCTCTTTGACAGCCCAGAGGAGTTCTTTGCCGGTCGCGACCCGCGCCTTGCCGCTACGGTCATCTATCCGGGGACTTCTTTCCGCGGTGCGGCAGTCGATCTGCGTGCGGGGCTGGCTATACCCAACGGCAGCGGTTGGACATTCAAGATGGCACCTACTATGGAGGATGTGGACAACTCCACAACGCTCAATTACTATGATAATCAACCTATCACGGGTGCAGAAGGTCCGCATATAACGAGCAACTATGTCAGTCATTCGGGCTTGCTCCTGCGCAAGTATGTGGACGAGACAAGCGGTTCGGAGAGCAACGGGAGCAGCAAAGTTCCTTACATTGTCTTCCGCTATGGCGAGGTGCTTCTCAACGCTGCCGAGGCGGCTTACTACCTCAACGAGGATGGTATCGCCGAGTACAACGGTCTCAATATGGCGGAGACAGCCCTTGCTTTGGTCAATGAGGTTCGTCATCGTGCAGGGGGCGATGCATTCTGCCTTACGGCTTCCGAGTTGGACCTCGACCGTATCAAGAACGAGCGCCGTGTAGAACTCGCCTTCGAAGACCATCGCTACAACGACCTCAAACGCTGGCGTACTGCCGACGAGGTATGGGAGTACAACACATCCAACGAGCAGGCAATGACCTACGGTCTGTGGCCATACCGCGTCTATGCGCCGGGCGACGAGCGCAACGGCAAATGGCTTTTCCGCCGTGTGCTACTCGAACATCGCGGTGCCCTCGGTATTGCCAATGACCCGATTAAGTTTGACAATACCATGTACTATGCCACCTATCCGAAAGACGACGGCAACCCGTACATCGTTACCAACCCCAACCACTAACAAGATAGGACAATGTGGAGATGTGAAAACAAAGCAAACAGGCGCGGGATATGTTGTCCCGCAAGAAAGGTTTTGCCGGTTTTGTTTATTAATGGTTAATGCGTGGTGAATTATATGTTCCATAGAAAATAATTAACGTCTAATTACACGATAATTAACGTTCTTATAAATCTTACAACAATGAAAAAGTTAAATATATTATTCGCTTTTTGTTTGGCGTTATGCCTCTCCGCCTGCGAATACGACAACTACGATGGTCCCGAGTGCCGTTTTACGGGTCATGTTACTTATCAGGGCAAACCCTATGTCTTCGATGGCAACAAGTCTGTTCTCAAGGCGGTACAGAAAGGCTTCGGCAAAAACGACGGAGGCACACCCATCCGTATCAACGAGGACGGTACGTTTGCCCAACTCCTCTTTGCGGGCGACTATTACCTTACCCTCGACAACCGTCAGTATCCCTTCCGGTTCGTCGATTTCCATTCTCTCGGTGCCGGTCTCGGCTATGATACCATCCCTATGACCCTCACGGGCAATGCCGAGCGTGATTTCGAGGTTATCCCCTATTATCTCATCGACTCGGTCGGCTTCGATCCGCTCAATGCAGACTCCAAGGAACTGAAGGTGACGGTGCGTATCCGCCGCAACCCCGACGAGCGTCTCCCTGATACACTCCCGATGGTTACGCGTGCATACGTCTATGTCGGCACCAATCAGCATGTCAATTCCGCTACCACGCTTACCAAGGGCTCCCGCCCGCTCAAAGTAACGGACGAGGTTACGGTCAGTATGCGGGTCGATCTGTCCAAGTACCGCGATGCCACCTACTATGTCAACAACTACCGCGACTACCTCTATTTCCGCGTAGCCGTCGAGTTGGATGCCACATACATCGCTTCGGGCTACTACCTCCTCTCCGACCTCTACCGTGTCGATAACGTCCCCTACGTAACCAAATAAATTTATGGTTAAGTAATTATATGTTCCAAAGAAATTAACGTCTAATTATACGATAATTAACGTTCTTAGAATTTCCTTTATTTCTTTCATTTCTCTCGCACCGCGGTAGCGTGTGCGTAGAAACCACACACAAACGCAATAATGAAACGTTTCCTTTCCTTAACGATGCATCTCGTCTCGTTCTGCCTGTTCCTCGTGCTGTCAGGCTGTGCCAAGCAGCCGCAGGCACTCTACCAAAACCCGTTGTTCCCCCAATGCGGCCCCGACCCGTGGGCACTCTTCTACAACGGCAACTACTACTATATGCACACCACTCAGAACTGTCTCCGCCTGTGGGTAACGCCCGACATCACCGATGTCCGCAATGCCCCCTGCAAGACCATCTGGACACCCACTGACTCAACCAATATGTTCGACCTCTGGGCACCCGAGATACATCGTATCAACGGCAAATGGTATGTCTATTATGCAGCCGACGACGGCAACACCGACAACCACCAACTCTATGTCCTTGAGAACCCCAACGAAGACCCCTTCGAGGGCGAGTTCGTGATGAAAGGACGTATCTCCACCGACCCCGGCAACAACTGGGCTATCGATGGTTCCGTCTTCGAGAACAACGGCGAACTCTATATGGTCTGGTCGGGGTGGCAGACGCGCCGTGTCAGCACCGAGACCCAGTGTATCTATATCGCCCGTATGGAGAATCCGTGGACACTCGCGTCCGAGCGGGTCATCATCTCCCGTCCCGAACTCGAATGGGAACGCCATTGGGTCAACGAGAACGGTTTCACACCCTCATACACCATCTATGTCAACGAGGGCCCTCAGCCTCTTCCATCTCCCGATGGGCGGTATATCCATATCGCCTATTCGGCAAGCGGATGCTGGACACCCTACTATGCCCTCGGTCTGCTTACCGCCCGCACCGATGCCGACCTCCTCGACCCCGCTTCGTGGCAGAAGAGTCCTGAACCCGTCTTCCGACAGAAACCCGAAGCAGGGGTCTATGGTACGGGGCATAACAGTTTCTTCCCCTCGCCCGACGGCACCGAGTGGTATATCCTCTACCACGCACGTTCCCACGAAACCGACCCTGCAGGTATGGGCGACACCCGCACACCCCGTATGCAGCGTTTTATGTGGGGCGACGACGGTTTTCCCCGTTTCGGCGAACCGCTGCCTACCGATACCGCCCTGCCCAAACCATCAGGTACACCGTTTGTCAAACGTACCTACCACCCCGCAGGCAACAACATCTCTACCGCGTGGGGCGACCAAATCAACCCCGATGCTGTCCTCCCCGAGTACCCGCGTCCGCAACTCGTCCGCGACCGTTGGCAGAACCTCAACGGCTTGTGGCAGTATGCCATTCGCGAGGACTGCGACCCGCTGCCTCGCGTCTGGGACGGTGATATACTCGTACCTTTCTGCCTCGAGTCGTCTCTCTCCGGCGTAGGAAAGACCCTCCCCTACCGCCACGCACTCTGGTATCATCGTACCTTCACCGTCCCGTGCGATTGGCACGGTCAGAACATCGTCCTCCATTTTGGGGCGGTTGATTGGAAAACCGATGTCTATGTCAATGGTACGCTTGCCGGCTCTCATACAGGCGGTTATACGCCCTTCTCTATCGACATTACCCCCTACCTCAACGGCAAGGGTGAGCAGACCCTCGAACTGGCGGTTATCGACCCGTCCGACCGTGGCTACCAGCCGCGAGGCAAACAGGTGGCTGACCCCAATGGTATCTGGTACACCGCTGTCTCGGGTATATGGCAAACCGTCTGGCTCGAACCCGTTCCGGCAAACCATATCACGGCTGTCAAAACCATTCCTGACCTTGCTGCAAACGTCATCCGCACCACTGTCAGCACGTCCGACCTGGCGGCAAAAGACCCTCTCACTGTCACCCTCCTTGCCGATGGCAAAGTCGTTGCCGAGGCTACGGCTGTTGCGGGTGAAGAGGTGTCGCTCCCCGTGGCTCAGCCCCGTCTATGGTCGCCCGACTCGCCTTTCCTATACGACCTCCGTATCTCTCTTGCCCATAACGGCAAGACCATCGACCAAGTGGCTTCCTACACTGCTATGCGCAGTATCGGCAAGACCCGGGACGCACACGGTATCTGGCGTATGACCCTCAACGGAAAAACCCTCTTCCAGTACGGACCGCTCGACCAGGGCTGGTGGCCGGACGGACTCTATACCGCCCCCGCCGATTCGGCACTTGTCTTCGACATCGAGACAGCCAAACAACTCGGTTTCAATATGATCCGCAAGCATGTCAAGGTCGAGCCTGCCCGCTGGTACTACCATTGCGACCGTCTCGGTATGCTCGTTTGGCAGGATATGCCGAGTGGCGACGTGGGCGGCAACCGTTGGGCGCAACACTCCTACGAGGGTGGCACCGACCAACCACGTACCGCCGAGTCGGTGGCGGACTACTACCGCGAGTGGCAGGACATCATGGATTTCTGTATGTCCTATCCCTGTGTCGTTGTATGGGTGCCGTTCAACGAGGCGTGGGGGCAGTTCGACACCGAAGCCGTTACCCGTTGGACGGCAGAATATGACCCGTCCCGTCTCGTCAACTGCGCCAGCGGAGGCAATTTCCGCCGTTGCGGTGATATACTCGACCTCCACAACTATCCTGCTCCCGCTATGTATCTCTACGACCCGGACCGTGTCAATGTGCTCGGCGAGTACGGTGGTATAGGTCTGCCTGTCGAGGGGCACCTCTGGGGACAGAACCGCAACTGGGGATATATCAAGTTCACTACCACCGACGAGGTTACGGCGGAATATACCCGCTATGCACGCCAACTGGCAGCCTTTGTCCCGCAAGGTTTCTCAGCGGCAGTCTATACCCAGACCTCCGATGTCGAGGGCGAAGTCAACGGTCTCCTTACCTACGACCGCCGTCTCCTCAAGGTCAATCCCGACTCTGTCCGTGCGGCCAACCGATATGTCATCTCTATGCTTGAGTAATCGTTTGCCGGGCATTTGCCTTCCGTTTACTTTCCGGGTAACAAGCATAGGTGATTCTTAGGTTATTCTTAGGTGATTCCTAGGTGATTCCTTATAGGATACCATTATAAGCAGCCAATAATACTCGGCGAATAGGGCGCAAAGCACCGCTTTGTGCGCAAGCACGCGCCCTATTCACCGCTAATCTAAAAAACAATGCAAAATATGAACATACGCAATCGTATCACCCCCTCTCTGAGGGGGCTGGGGGGGAGTCTTCTTCTCCTCCTCTTATGCTCCTGCAAGAGCAACACCTCCCCCGCTCTCTATACCCTCACCAATACCAACGGTATGGAGGTCGCTATCACCGATTTCGGCGGACGTATCGTCTCGCTCCGTGTACCCGACCGCAACGGCACAATGCAGGATGTAGTGCTCGGTTTCGACGATCTGCACAACTATCAGACTGTCCCCACCGACTTCGGCGCATGTATCGGGCGGTATGCCAACCGTCTTGACCACGGACGAATCACTATCGACGGCACGACCTACTGCCTCCCCACCAACAACTATGGTCATACCCTCCACGGCGGACCTACGGGCTGGCAGTACCGGTTCTATTCGGCAGAGCAACCCGATGCCCATACCCTCCGCCTTACTATCCACTCCCCTGACGGAGACAACGGTTTCCCGGGTAATGTCGTAGCGTCTTGCACCTACACCCTCTCCGACGACAACACCCTCCGTATGGACTATTCCGCTACTACCGATGCCCCAACGGTCATCAATATGACCAACCACTCCTATTTCAACCTCTCGGGCAACGGCAACAACGACATTCTCTCCCATACCCTTTGGCTCAATGCCTCCCGTATGACACCCGTTGATAGCACGTTTATGACCACAGGCGAGATAGTGGACATTCCCGCAGGTTCGCCTTTTGATTTCTATTCTGCGCCCAAACCTATCGGACAGGACATCAACGCCAACGATATCCAACTCCGTAACGGACACGGCTACGACCACAATTTTGTATTGAATACCGATACCTGCGCCGCCTATACCCACGCCGCTGCGCTCTACTGTCCTACTACGGGTATTGCGCTCGATGTTCTGACTACCGAACCGGGGATTCAGGTCTATTCGGGTAATTTCCTGGACGGTACTATTACCGGCAAACGGGGTGAGGTCTATGGTTTCCGCCACGCAGTCTGCCTCGAGACCCAACACTATCCCGACACCCCCAACAACCCATCTTGGCCATCAGCCACCCTCCGCCCGGGTGAGGAGTACCGCTCTACCACCCTTTTCCGCTTCTCTAACCGATAACCCGGAAACAGAACAGGAAAAGGAAAAAGATATACCATACGAGGCTGTCTGACAAGTATAGGCAGTCTCGTATTTTGGTGGGAGACGACGCGGCTCGCGTCGTCAAGAGCAATCTTTTTCTGAAGAATAGGCTTTCTTTTTTACTTATTAGGCAGCCCCGTATGGCTTGCTAATTAAAAGATATTGAATGTAATCTGTAATGTTCCGCTCAACTGTTCCGGTACGCTTTCGGGGTTACGCCTACGTGCGACTTGAAGAACCGGTTGAAGAACGCCACATTGTCAAAACCGAGCGAGATGGCTATCTCCTTGATGGGCAATGTGGTGATTTTCAGTTGTGCCTTGGCATCCGTCAGTATCGCGTCGGTGATAATATCGCCTGCCGTGCGGTCGCTCACGCTCTTTACTGTCGAACATAGGTGGGGCAGGGTGAGGCGCATTGCCTCTGCGTACTGCCGTACGTGGTGCCATTCCTGATAGTGTTTTAGCACCATCTGGCAGTAGTCCTGATAAATCTCTGTCTTGCGGTCGGTCGGACGCACGATGTATTCGTCTTGGGAACGGGCATACGAGGCGTAACTCGACTGAAGCAGGTTGAAGATGTGTACCATACGTTCCGAGTTGAGCATCGACGGGCGCGTATTGCTTGCCTGCATCAGCAGTAGTGCCATATTCTTCAGTACCTCGCCCTGCTCTTCGGTTACATGTACTATCGGCGAACGCAACTGCAATGCCGTCAGCGACATACGGTTGTTGAATGTGTTCTTTTCGAGGAAAGACGACGAGAACAGGATATAATAGACCAACGCATCGTCCGAGAACTCGTGTATCAGTAGGAAACTTCCGGGTTCCAGCAGTAGCGCATCGCCCTTGCGGAACGAGTACTGTGTGATATTGATGGTCGCCCTCGCTGTACCGCGAACTATATAGGCATACACTCCGCACTTGATCTTGCACGGAAAACGCCCGTATTCGTTCATTATCTTTCCGCTGGCATCCCCTATCAGATAATCCACAGGGCAGTCTAACAGCGGGATATTTTTTGCTTCTACGCTCATACTCTTTTTTGTTTTACGCTCATACTCTTTTTTGTTTTACGCTGCAAATATACAAATAAATTTCCGAATATTCCGCCGAATCATAATAAATCATTCCTTTTCTTGTTAAAAAACACCTGTTTTCCTCTTTGTTTGCATAATAAGCGGGTATTGGTGTCTCTCTACCCGATTTGCCTGTATCAATTCTTTTTTGTACATTTGCAGACCGAAATGCAGACCGAAATGCAGACCGAAATGCCATATTGTATACCGCTATCTGACACTCGTATAGCATCTGTATAGAAAGAGTAGGT
>DKEG01000021.1:30467-77664 GCA_002452095.1 Bacteroidales bacterium UBA6828
AGTAGGTGATTAGTAGGTGATTCCTATGCGGATACCGGGTGTTTACCTATGAGTCGCCACCAACTTTCTGCCGGGGGCGCGGACGCCTCGTCCGCGGTAATTGGGTTGTTTTCTTGCCGCTTGCGGTATAGGAGACCTTGGATGCCAATTTATGGGTAATCGCCGGATACCGTGAGGTGCATTATGTATATTAGTTGTTAATTCTTAATTGTTACTTGGATATGAAATATCTTATTTCCGGCGGGGGCACGGGCGGACATATCTTTCCCGCTGTCAGTATTGCCAACGCTCTGCGTGAACTGGATCCGAAAGCCGACATTCTTTTTGTCGGTGCGCTCGGACGTATGGAGATGGAGCGTGTGCCACAGGCGGGCTATCGTATCATCGGGCTGCCTGTACGCGGGTTCAACCGCTCCAAACCGTGGAAGAATATCTCTGTGATTATCGACCTGCTGCGCTCTATGCGTCAGGCGAAAAAGATCATCCGCGAGTTCCGCCCCGATGTGGGCGTGGGCGTGGGCGGCTACGCCAGCGGAGCCGCTATGAAAGTGGCGGCACGTATGGGCATACCTATCCTGCTCCAGGAGCAGAACGGCTTTGCCGGTGTTACCAACAAACTGCTCAAAGACGATGCGGCGAAGATTTGCGTCGCCTATGAGGGAATGGAGCGTTTCTTCCCCAAGGAGAAGATTATTCTTACGGGAAATCCTGTGCGCCAGAACCTGACGCAGGGCAGTAAAGAAGCGGCACTGAAGTATTTTGAAAAAGAGTTCGGCGTGCAGTTCGACCCCGAGAAACCTGTGCTGCTGGTTATTGGCGGCAGTCTCGGCGCACGCACTATCAACGAGGCGATGCAGCATGGGCTTAACAACCTCATCTGCTCGGGCATACAGGTGATTTGGCAAACGGGCAAAGCCTACTATGACAATATCGTCAAGACCATACCTGCCACCACCGAGGTGTATGTCATCACACCCTTCCTGAGCAATATGCCCGATACCTACGCCTTGGCTGACTTGGTCGTTTCGCGGGCGGGGGCAAGCAGCATCAGCGAACTCTGTCTGCTCGGCAAGCCGTCCATCCTCGTGCCGTCGCCCAATGTGGCGGAAGACCACCAGACCCACAACGCTATGGCACTTGTAAACAAGGATGCTGCCGTATTGGTACGCGATGCGGATGCTAAGGACAAACTTATCCCCACGGTACTTAATCTCATTGAGGACAAAAAGAAACTGCAACAACTGCACATCAATGCCCTCTATCTCGCCCAAACCGACTCCGCCACACACATTGCCGAGGAGGTGATCCGTTTGGCACAGAGCAGAAAGCAATAGAATTACCGCTTGCGCCCGAACAGGTCATACCCCTCTCCGTGGCGCACTATATAGATGGCTCCGTCTCGGAGTATCTTTTGTGCAACGCCTGCCGTCTTGCCATCGTGCATACCGGTAGGCGTTTCTTGTGTACGCAATATGCAATGTACCATAAAGCGGTCTTGCTGTTCGCCCGCCTGCGTAGTGAATGAATAGTCTTGCAGAAGCAGATCGGTCTGCGCATTCGCCTGCTTGTCCGTCAGCCACACGTGTGCCAAGCGTTCCAAATAATGATTAGATTCCAAGTGCAAAATATAAGTTCCCGCTTGCGGTGCATAATATCCCAAACTGACACCTGTGGCAGTTACCGAATCGGGCAACGCATTGAAACTCAGTTCCCCGCATGGCATCAGGCTGTATAGTTGTACGTGCTGCCCGTTCCCGCGCAGTTTGATTAGGTCGCGTCCTATTTCATACGTTTCTGCAAATTTCGTCTGGTGCAGGCAGATGTTCGTTTCGTCTGTCTGTCCTGTGGCATCGCGGATAACGAGTTGCACCCATTGTGTGGCAATAGGGCTGGTTGCCGGTGCATAAGCGGCAACCGTCCGGGACACGCTTGCTTCAAAATGCAGCGTCTCGCCAAAGACCAAGTTCCCCGTCTCGGCAGCCTGGTAGTAGAACGGCTGTGCGGGATATATGGTGTCCGCTACGTGCTGCCAATAGGCGGCACCGTCTTTGCGCAGTTCCGATACATACACACGATCCGTCGGATCGTCTGCCAACACACCGGCATATTTGCTAGAATAGGGCGAACACACATAGTTCCACCCGTCGTGTGCCGCATCCACCTCGCCTTTCGGTGCTGTTACTGCCACTTCCGCATTGCTGTTTGCCGAAGAATACACCGCAGGGAACAGATACTCCCTGTAATAAGCCGATGCCGAAAGCATAGCATATCCCTTGTTAGCCTCGATAGTCTCTCCTGTATAGCGCACCCAGTTGTCTGCCACATTACCCTGCTCGGCACGGAGTTGCGTGTCGTAGGTGTTCAGCCGCCAGTGTTTGTCCAATACGCATACATCGCCGGCAGTGGTCTGTATATCGCGCGTGGTGGATTGTACGGGCAATGCAAACTGGAAATACTTCGTCTTGTTTGCCACAATGCGGGTGTAGTAAGTCTCGTGCGCTTGTATGTTTCCGCTTACCGCCCCCGCTTCCGTAGCCGTGGTGCGGACAAACAGTTTGGCACATGTAAGGGTGCAACCGTCCGCTACTGTCAGTTCGCCATCGGGATAGACGTACACATTCCTGACTGACGCATCCGTTGCCAATGTGGTTTTTCCACTTCGTACCACGATGTCGTCATCGGTGTTGTAGGTCAGTTTGCGTACCACCGAATCAACATAGATATACGGCACCCGATATTTGCGGTTAGAGACGTAGGTGTTCCCCTGCTTATCCCCGTATTTTGCCACAATCTGTACATCATCTCCTGCGTGCAAGCCCTGTGTCTCTACCCGATATGTCCTGTCGTTCTGCCCGAGGTACGAATACGTATTCCCCTCCTCAATGGGGTGCTCTTCCCCGCCGTCTATACCTACCGCCACCCCCATTTCCGGCGCACAGCCGTTCATATTCAGCGTCAGACTGTTCTCCCTCCAATCCACAATATCCATCTGCTCGCCATACTGTTCTGTACACAAAGAAATATCGTCAATGTATATTCGGTATCTGCTTCCTGTTTCAGAGGTTTTTGTACAATAGCCGATAATACGTATATATGCTGTTGTAGGTGTTGCAAATCTGACAATATATTCTTTTCTGGCTGTAGTTAAAGACAAGGTCGTGGTATCTTTAGTCCAATGTACACTATCTTTGGAATAGTACAATGCCATTTGTATTGATGAGGACGAACGTCCTGCATACCAGTGTATTGCTGTTAAATTGCATAGTTTGCCGCTGGTTAGAGCAGCGGCTGTTGATACGGCAGCACTGCCATTGGATTGCAAAATAACTCCTTTGGTAAATTGGAAAACGGTTTGGGTTTCTTTCAGATTGTTTATGTTCCCATTTACAATCGTCCATTTGAGCCCATTTGTGTTTGCTACATTGCGTACGGCATTGGCATACGAAGAATTAGTGGAATAGCCTTCAAATGTTTCGGTTATAGTATCTCTTTGTATTGAAGATATATTTCCAAACACAGCATATGCCTTGCATAGAAATACTGCTAGCAATATATGGTATATAGTATTCCTCATTATTTCTACAAATTATATCTTTCGGCTATTTTTAACGCCGCATTGATACCATCGAGAGCAGAAGATGTAATACCTCCTGCATAGCCTGCACCTTCACCGCACGGATAGAGGTCAGGCAGCGAAACCGACTGCAATGTTTCGGGGTCGCGCGGAATACGTACGGCACTACTGCTGCGACTCTCAACACCGAGAATGACAGCCTCGTTGGTGAGAAAACCCCTGTATTTGCGGTCGAAATCACGGAAACCCTGTTGCAAACGGGTGCCTATCTGCTGGGGTAACCACTCGTCCAAGCGGCTCGATACCGTCCCCGGCAGGTAACTGCAAGCGGGCAAATCAGGACTTTTCCTGCCCTCCACAAAATCTCTCAACCGCTGTGCGGGGGCTTGGCTTTCGGGTGCACCGTGCAGGAACGCCTCGTGTTCCAGCCACTCTTGAAACTCCAAGGTCGGAATACGTTGTGCATTATGCATTACGCATTCCGCATTAAGTACGTCTTCGGGGCGTATCTCCACCACCATACCAGAGTTGGCATACGGCGAGTTGCGATGACTGGCGGACATTCCGTTTACCACACAACTCTCCGCGCTGCTGCCTGCAGGCACGATATGCCCGCCCGGACACATGCAGAACGAATAGACGCCGCGCCCTTGCACCTGCGTTACCAGCGAGTAGGACGCATTACCCACCAGGTCGATAATCTCCTGCGGCTGGTTATGATACATCAGCCGGTTGATCAACGCCTGCGGGTGCTCTACACGCACGCCCATCGCAAAGCCTTTCGGTTCAAGACGTACCCCCTCCGACAGCAACATACGATACGTGTCGTGTGCCGAGTGTCCGATAGAGAGAATAATAGGAACTCCCCCAAGCCCCCTCAAAGAGGGGGATGACAGAGAATGGAACAATCCCTTGTCCACGCAGGTCTCAAAATGTATCTCCCCTCCGTGGGCGATGATACACTCGCGCATTGCACGGATGATAGAGGGCAGTTTGTCGCTGCCGATATGCGCATGCGCCTCGTAGAGGACATTGTCTTGGGCTCCGAAATGGTGGAACAGTTCCATCACCCGCTGCATATTCCCGCGTTTCTTGCTGCGACTGAACAGTTTGCCGTCGGAGAATGTCCCTGCTCCTCCTTCACCGAAGCAGTAGTTGCTCTCTGTATTCAGTCCCTGATTGCGGTTCAATCGGGCTATATCCACCTTGCGTGCACTCACCTCTTTCCCCCGCTCGTAGAGCACAGGGCGAATTCCGTGTTCCAGCAGCGTCAGGGCGGCAAATAGCCCCGCAGGACCCGCACCGACGATCACTGCCGAATGTTCGGCATTATGTACATCTTGGAAATGCGGCGGTTCGTAAAGCGGTATCGGAGCCTCGCGCTCCACTTTGCGCCCCTGTTCGTCCACCAATATAGTGAGCAGCACCTTTAGTTCCCGCTGTCGTGCGTCCACCGAACGCTTCACTATACGGTATTTCTGCTCGGCTTCGTGTGCTTCGTAGGGGGATAAGATGAGTTGTACGTTGCCCATATATAAAAAAGACAATGTACAACCCTGTTAAATTATACATTGCCCATTATGAAAAATCAATTATTTCTGTTTGATAGTTTCCATAATTTTTGCTTCCAATTCGTCCATTAGGTCGGGGTTTTCGCGAAGCAGTTTTTTTACATTGTCGCGCCCTTGCCCTATTTTGGTGTCGCCGTAACTGTAGAAACTACCCGATTTCTTCAGAATACCGTTCTCTACACCCAGGTCGATTATCTCACCTACTTTCGAGATTCCCTCGTTGAACATCAGGTCGAACTCGGCTTTCTTGAATGGGGGGGCTACTTTGTTTTTTACAATCTTTACGCGCACTTGGTTGCCCAGCACCTCATCGCCGTCTTTTATCTGCCCTATCTTGCGAATATCCAGACGCACACTGGCATAGAACTTCAGCGCATTACCGCCCGTGGTGGTTTCGGGGTTGCCGAACATCACGCCTATCTTCTCGCGCAATTGGTTGATAAAGATACACGTGGTCTGGGTCTTATTGATCGTGGCGGTCAGTTTGCGCAATGCTTGCGACATCAGACGTGCCTGCAAACCCAGTTTGTTGTCGCCCATATCGCCTTCTATCTCGGCCTTAGGGGTCAGTGCTGCCACCGAGTCGATCACCACCAAATCTACAGCCGATGAGCGTATCAGTTCGTCGGCTATCTCCAGTGCTTGCTCGCCGCAGTCGGGTTGCGCAATCAGCAGGTTGTCGGTATCCACTCCGAGTTTCTCGGCATAGAAACGGTCGAACGCATGCTCGGCATCAATGATAGCGGCAATACCGCCCTGTTTCTGCACCTCTGCCATTGCGTGAATGGCAAGCGTGGTCTTACCTGACGACTCCGGACCGTATATCTCTATCACACGTCCGCGCGGGTAACCGCCCACGCCGAGGGCAAGGTTCAGCCCGATACTGCCCGTCGGGATAACGGGGATATCCTCTATCTTGTCATCACCGAGTTTCATTATCGCACCTTTGCCGAAGTCCTTGTCTATCTTCGCCATAGCCAACTGTAATGCTTTCAGTTTGTCTGCTGACGGCTGTTTCTTTTCTTCTGCCATAGTCTGTTAGTTGTTCTTGTTATATTTTGTTCCGCAAAGGTACGTTTTTTTACCGACATACACAAATCTTTCCCGTAATAATACGTTCACCCGCATCAGATTCAGGCTCGGCGTGCCTGCTTCTCTGCCTTCGTGCTACAGCGTTACGCCGGTTTTGAATATGGCTATCTCGTGGTAGCCGTTCTTCTCATTGTTGGTCGGCGTGCCGTTGGCAACAGCGATAACATAGTCAGTGAAGCGTTTTGCCACCTCTTCCATCGGCTCACCCTCGGCAATAACGCCCGCGTTGAAATCAATCCAGCGGGGTTTGTTGTGGTATAGACCCGAGTTGGTGCTCACTTTCATCGTCGGCACGTATGTACCGAACGGCGTGCCGCGACCCGTGGTAAAGAGAACGATATGGCAGCCCGCCGAAGCCAATGCCGTGGCAGCAACGAGGTCATTGCCCGGTGCGGAGAGCAGGTTCAACCCTTTCACTTGCAGGCGTTCGCCATAGGGCAGCACACCGCGTACCAACGACTTGCCGCATTTCTGCGTACAGCCGAGGGCTTTGTCTTCGAGGGTGGAGATACCGCCCGCTTTGTTACCCGGACTGGGGTTCTCGCCGACAGGCTCACCATGCGAAAGGAAATAGTCCTTAAAGTCGTTGATGAGGTGTACCGTCTGGTCAAATAGTTCGCGGTTGGCACACCGGTCCATCAGGATGGTCTCTGCGCCGAACATCTCCGGAACTTCGGTCAGCACCGTGGTGCCGCCTTGTGCCACCAGGTAATCGGAGAATACACCCAGCAGCGGGTTGGCGGTGATACCTGAAAAACCGTCCGAACCGCCGCATTTGAGTCCGACACGCAGTTCGCTCAGAGGACAAGCCACACGCTCGTCGTGTGTGGTCTTCTCATAGAGTTCGCGCAGAATAGGCATACAATATTCCACCTCGTCCCCCTCAATCTTCTGGCTCACTACAAAACGCACACGCTCATGGTCGTACTCGCCGCAGAATTGCTCAAAGATGTCGGGCTGGTTGTTCTCGCAACCGAGACCGACTACCAATACTGCCCCTGCATTGGGGTGATGCACCATATCACGCAGTATCTTTTTGGTGTTCTCGTGGTCTTCGCCGAGTTGCGAACAGCCATAGTTGTGCGGGAAAGCAAAGATGTTGTCCGCCCCCGTCTCTTGGCGCAAATGCTCTGCCAACTTGGTTACAATACCGTTCACACATCCCACGGTCGGAATAATCCACACCTCGTTGCGGATACCCACTTGCCCGTCTTTGCGGCGGTAGCCCATAAACGTGCGGTGCTCGTCGGGAATAGACAGCACCACCTTTTGGGGGTGGTATTCGTAGGAAAGCAGACCTGCAAGGTTGGTCTTGATATTGTGTTCGTTCATCCACGAACCGGCAGGCTTGTCCTCTATGGCGTGCCCGATAGGGAAACCGTATTTGATTACATTCTCACCTTTGTGGAGATCTTGGATAGCAATTTTATGCCCGGCGGGAACATCCTCGAGAACGGTTATTTTGCGTCCGTCCACCTCGATAACATTGCCTTTCTTTTGCGGCAGAATTGCCACCACTACATTGTCGGCAGGATTGATTTTCAGTATATTCGTCATTTTAGTTGAGTGTTGAGAGTTGAGTGCAGTTGAAAGTTTATAGTGGATAGTTCCAAAAAGAGACTGTCTAACAAGTATAGGCAGCCTCTTATTTTGGTGGGAGACGACGCGGCTCGCGTCGTCAAGAACTATCTTTTTCTAAAGAATAGGTATTCTTTTTAATTTGTTAGACACCCTCTTTATTGGTACTCCTAATTATAGAATCAGAGAATCGATTTGACGGTCTCGACCATACCTTTCGACTGGATGTCGTTGAGGAAACCCTCTACCATATCGGTCAAGCCGGGGATCTCGTTGAGGTTCTGTTTGCTCTCTTTCCAGATAACGTCGGTTGCACCCAGCACGCCTTCTGCCACTTTACGGGTGTCGCCCGTTGCCCAGAGACGCGTGAGTAGATCCATAATATCCTGTGCGTCGTTGGGTTGGATAGGGGCACCGTCTGCACGCGTACCGCCTTTGTAGTAGGTAATGATAGCCGCCAGACCGAGTACCAAACCCTTCGGCAAATGTCCCTTGCGCTCGAGATAGGTCTTCAAGCCGGGCAGGTCGCGGGTCTCGAATTTCGGGAACGAGTTGAGCATAATCGAGGTAACCTGATGATCTACATACGGGTTGTTGAAACGCTCCAGTACATCGCTGGCGAACTGGCGCAGTTCATCCATCGGCAGATTGAGAGTCTCCATCAGTTCCTCGAACTGCACTTTGTGGATATACTTGCCGATAACGGGGTCGTTGCAAGCGTCGCGCACGATGTTGATTCCGCTCAGGTAAGCCACCGGTGAGAGAACGGTGTGCGGACCATTGAGCAGCGTTACTTTGCGCTCGTGGTAGGGCTTCTCGCTCTCGGCAATCAGCACGTGCAGACCCGCTTTCTCTGCGGGGAACTCCTCGCGCAACTCCTCGATAGACATATTCTCCGGTTTCTCAATCACCCACAGGTGGAAGATCTCGGCTTGTACCACCAAGTTGTCAGCATAACCGATTTTCTCCTGGATAGCCGCAATATCTTTGCGCGGGAAGCCCGGTACAATACGATCCACAAGGGTGGCGCATACGTAGTTGTACTTCGTAAACCACTCCTTGAAACCCTCGTAGTCAGCACCGAGGTCTGCTTTCCAAAGTTCGATATACTGGTAGATGCACTCCTTGAGGTGGTGTCCGTTGAGGAAAATCAACTCGCAAGGCATCAGGATAAGACCTTTCTTCGGGTCGCCGTTGAAAGTCTTGTAGCGGCGGTAGAGCAGTTGTACCAACTTGCCCGGGTAACTGCTTGCGGGGGCATCGGTGAACTTGCAAGCAGGGTCGAAAGTGATACCCGCCTCGGTGGTATTGGAGATGACGAAACGAATATCAGACTGGTCTGCCAAAGCCATAAATGCCGCATTCTGCGAATAGGGGTTCAAGGCGCGGGAGATAACATCGATACGCTCCAGCGAATTGACTGCCTCGCCGTTCAAGCGACCTTGCAGATTTACGTGATACAAACAATCCTGACCGTTGAGCCAGTCCACCATACCGCGTTCGATAGGCTGAACCACCACTACGGAACTATTGAAATTGGTCTTGGCGTCCATATTCCAGATGATCCAATCTACAAACGCACGGAGGAAATTTCCTTCGCCGAACTGGATAATTCTTTCGGGTGCAACGCTCTTGGGAGCGGTCAGTTTGTTAAGTGCTTTCTTCATAATAAAGATAAATTTATGTATTTGTATTTTCGTCTGTTTTTGTTATAGAATCGTTATAGGTTGGTTATAGGATAGAATGACTATCCACCCGTTATCCACCTGACATCCACCCGATTTTTCTATACGCATTGTGCATTGTGCATTACGCATTAAATATAACGCTGCAAAGTTACGGCTATTCCGCAACTCGCGCAAGTACAAAATGCCACAATATGTGGAAAAATTGATAAGTAAGTTTAAGGAGATATTTCTAAAGAAATGTCAGATTGAGGCAGTTGCAGGCATTGGTATCATCTTCCGACGAGGTTGCAGCGGTGACGGTTACCTGCGCATTGAGATTGTTGTAACCCGTTGTGGAATCCCATATATCGGCGTTTGCCAGACGCACGGCGTAGGCGGGATTGGCGGCAAGGCGGCTGTCGGCATCAGGCAGGTGGAGATACAGACCGTAGGTGCCTGCCGCCATATCCGCAGGCAGCGTGAGTGTCTCGGCGATGGTGGTCATGGCATCGGGCTGCCAACTGCGCGGGTCGGATTGCAGCAGCAATGAATAGGTGTTGCCGTCCGATTTCAGGACGATGTAGGCGTGCCGCTCGTTGTAGAGTGGGGCATATCCCGTATTATTGATATTCAGCGAGATCTGCATCGTTTTGCCGGCTGCGGCTTGGGCGGAATAGGTGCCGTTGGTGAGTACAAAACGGTATCCCATTTGGCGTGCCATTATATCGTAGTACGAACTGCCGGAACCGTCCTTCTCTTTTTTCCATTGGTTGGTGGCATACTCACTATATTCATAATTGAGATACGAATAGCGCAGCCGTTTCATCTCGGCTGCGGCTTTGGCTCCCGTGCCATACTTGGTGTAGTTGGAGGCATTGCTTTCTTCGATATTCGTCTCGCCACCGTTGGGTACATATAGGCACTCTTGCGCAATGTAGGCTTTGTCGGCTTCCACATCGGTGTAAGTACCCATATTGTCGGCTCCGTTGCAGAACGCATCGTTGTGGTGTCCGAGACGGGAGCGTGCGTCCTGCTTCCATGCAGTGGCTGCGGTCAGCGCAACAGCATCGCCTATATAGTCAGTCTTGAACAACGGGGTGCGCAGTTGCACGCACCGTGAAGCGGGTACGGCATCTAATAGCCAGCCGATCAGGTTTTTCTTGGTGGTTTGGGGAATAGCCGAACCGATACCCTGACCGGAGTAGTACCACTCACCCCATACTCCGAGGAAACCCGCTTGCACTACATAGATTACATCCGCATTGGCTTGCAGCACGGGTTTGAGTTGCAACAGGTGCTGCTGCCAGATATTAGGTGAGGCGTCTTGGTAAGGTTTGTCAGAACTATTATTGGTGTAAGCAAAACGCAATATGCACTTGAACCCGTTGGTGCGGAATTTTGCCATATCGGCGGTTATCTCGTCCAATACCGCCTGCGGGAGAGACACGTTGCGGAAATTATTCAGATAGTACAGACGTAGTAACAAAGAGCGTCCTGCAGCCTTTCCGTCAGTAAAATAATGGTCGCTGAGGTTGCTCTTCCCGTCTGCGGTTACCACCTGCTCTATTTGCTGGTAAAAGCCGCGCTCGGGATTGGAGAAAATGGTGGTGTGGTCGGCAGTGTAGGTGCGTGAAACGGTATTCTTTGCAGGCTTTGTGGTTGTCTGTGTCGCCATATATGCCCGCTCGTACTCTACCGCCGCGAGGATAAACGCCCCTAATACTTTGCCCTCGGTAGGGGTGGCAATCTTGGTGTCGCTGCCCGATAAATAGTAGTTGGCATCGCCTTTTCTGTTGTCGCTCAACCCCGCAGACGCACAACTCTGAATGAGTGCATACGTATTTCCGCCTTGGTTCTTCACCAAAAACTGCTCGACTAATCCCCGATATCCTTTCTTGGCAATCTCGCTGTAATCGCTGTCAAACAAGCCGAGACGTTGCCCTTTGAGAAAACCGGCTACGAACAATGCCGAACCCGATGACTCTAAATAGTTGGCTTTGCTGCACCCCGCAGGCGTTACCCCGTTGGCATATTGCAGCAACTGGCACCAGCAACCCGTGGCGGCATCCTGACGAGCCACCAACCCTTGTGCTATCTGATTGAGATACCCGCGCAATACGGCATACTGCGGGTGCGAGGACGGCATCAACTCCAGTACATCTATCAATGCGAGGAAATACCACCCCTCGGCACGTGCCCAGTATTCCGCTGACACCCCGTAATGCGCTCCTTTCGTCTGGTCTGCCCAATAGGAGTCGGCAGCAGGAGTGGCTGAGAAAGCATGGTAGAGCAGTTGCTTGTCTCCGTCCCATAGTTTGCCCCATGTCATCGTGAACTGTCGGGCGATGATGTCCCAGCACTCTGTTTCTGTTTTGTCGCTGAATGTTCTGTGGTCGTGCAGCAGTTGTGCCAGCAGGGCGGGACCCATATACTGCCCGTCGCACCACATCTCGTTCTGATAACTGTTCTTGTGCCACCAGCCGCCCGTGTAGGTATCGTCTCCGCAGAACGCTTTGGAGGTCTCTGAAGAAATGCTATAGGTCTTATTGTAGTTCTCCAAACCTTTGAGCGTGCTTTCTTTCGCTGTTTGGCAGTTGGCGTATGTAGTAGCATCGGCAAATTTCGCCCCCGGCTTGCTCAAGTCTGCCAACCCGAAATAGAGTTTGCAGGCGTTCAGATCGTCAAGAGTCTTACTTTGACTATGGTCGCTATTATAGTATGTGTTGCCATACGCCGCCATACTGTAGTACCACGGTGCCACAAATGCAGAGTCCTGATAATAGTCAATAGCCTCCAATACGGCTTTCGCTACCAATCCCGGTACATAGTCGAAATCGCGGTTGGATTCGGTTTTTTTTACCAATGCGCCATCGGCATCATATTGCGCAAAACCGGCGGCTTTCCCGTTGGCGTTGAAATGGTACAGACAGGCATCAATTACCTCGCGCGAGTAGCGCACGTCAGGATCGAAATCCATTGCCTGTGCCGAAAAAGATACGCCCCAAGCAACAATGGCAGCAAAAAGAATAGTGTGTTTCATACGGAGGTGGGATGGGTGAGTAAAAAACGAATACAAAGGTATCACTTTATGCGCACATACACAAACATCTGCCGAAATATCAACAATATATACCTAATTTATGCACTCGGCGGCAATGAAAAGTACCTTTATGGAACGAATTATGCTTTGTTTTACACTTTCCCAAGCAAATGATACGCTTTGTTTGTTACATCATCGGGGACGCGGGTGCTACGGGTTTCCTGCAAGCCATAGGCGAAGTAGGGTGTCTCCCCCTCGCCCGCAGTCAGTTTGCCGCAAACTGAATGACGCTGCTACGCATTGGGAGACGACGCGGCTCGCGTCGTTATACATCATACGTTATGCGCCACAGGCGTACAGAGTACCATCCTTATGCTGTCAGGTCTATGCTATTCGTATGTGATTCGTATGTGATTCGTATGTGATTCAGCGGTTTTTGTTTGTATTTCAGGCAGTTAGTTATGTTCCTGTTTCGCCGGTTTGCTTAATAGGTGAACTAACTGTCTCATAAGCAACGGATTATAACAAAAGAGACTGTCTGACAGGTATCGTCGGACAGTCTCTTTTGCTATGTTTTGAGAACCAACCTCTGTAGATTGTCTCTTGGGATGCAACGGGGATGTTTATTGTTGCGGGCAGGGCGATTTCTTGCGGCAGAGAAACATGTATATCGCGTAGCCCAACACCATCAGCAGGAGCGGGAAAAGGGCGTCGCCCACGGGGTTACCATTGTATTTGTCATCTTCATCCTCTTTATCAGGCGGGTTAGGGTTGACATGACCCCTGCGTGGTGAAGAATATGATTCCGCCGCTGTCTCCGATGGCAGATAGGTGATGCCATCTTCTCCCAGTGCAAAAGGCGCAGCAGCGATAGCCCGAAAACCTGTACGGGCTGGTGGCTCCGGTTCCGGTCGCTTCTCCCAATAAGACGTGGTAGAGTGGAAAGGCATTACACTCGGAAAATCGTCCGCCGGCAGGGTGGTGCAGACGCAGGTCAGCAAGCAAAATATAATCAGTCTCTGTTTCATGGTCAGTATATGTTAATGTGTTTCTGTGAGTATGCTTTCTTAGCGGGTTACTTTGTGGACAATCCGGGTATTTTCGCCGTTTACGTGGAGCAGATAGACGCCCTGTGTGGCAGGAAGTACAATGTCGGTCATCGCTTCAGCGGTGTGAGAGAGGGCGCACAGCCGTCCCGCTGCGTCATAGATACCTATTTGCAAGTTCTCGTGTGCGGGATTGCTGAGTCGCAGAATACCATCGGTGGTTGTCAGGTTGGCAATACCCGTAGGCGTCTGTGCTTCTATCGGCGTGGAGGAGATGTAGAAACGATTGACATCGTCACTCTCGCTTGTGGTGAAAGTGTAGGTGTTCCAATCGGTAATAAGCGTGGAGCGCTGCTGCTGTATATCATTGAGATACAGCATCCGTCCTGTATAGGTGAAGGAGAAAGTGTATTGGTTTTCCATTCCCTTTTCAAAACCGAGAGTTGTACCCTCGATGTCTGCTACTGCGGATACTGCCATATCGCCTATCGGGCTGATAGCATAGAGCGAAGCCGAGCGACCGTCGTTGCTCATAAACTCAGCCTCCCACCCGTTGTCAAACCGGTCGGAGAAAGCCTCATCCTCAAGCAAGTACAGATTGGTGTGTGTGTGGCTGTCAGCCACCATAATCTTCATCATAGCCACTTGTCCGGACTTGTTGGCAGTACTACGTTTGGGAGCATATAGCGGTTTGTTCATATTGGCGGTTGCACCACCGCGTACCAAGCGATTGTAGTCCAAATAGAGCGATGTCTCGGAGTCGGTAAGCACATCGAATGCCTGCATAGCAGGTATCACTGTAGGACCTGTGTAACCGCTTTGTTTTGCCAAGTTGATGGGAACGGATATCCATTGTCCTGCAGTAGTGGTAGTGTTGTCGCCTGCAGCCGGTCCGCCCTCAGGGTCGCGCCCCGTATTGTATATGTAGACGGTGGCGGGGGCGGTACCGAAGTCGGTTTCTTCCATTTTGCTGATACTAATCGGTGCAGTCCATGAGTTGCCGATCATATTTGTACCTCGGTAATTCTCATCCGCATTCTTGATGGTAAGCGGAATCTCCCGGTTGGTAGCCGCGGCTAAGGTGCCTTGCAATGTATAAGTAACACGTTCATTCTCGGTAACGCCGGTAGAAAGACCGTATCCGCAGAATTGCACCAGCGAGGTGCCGTCGTCTTTACGTGTCCAACCCTCCGGTTCCGTCCAAAGCCAGGTATATGAGCCATAGAAACATTGTGGCACTCGTGCCTCTTGGATAGGCACACCTATATACTGCCAGTATTTCTTGCGTTCACCGTCCACCCATTCGAAATAGGCTTTCGAGTATAGTTGTACCGTGGCGGCTAATTGCTCGTCTGCTTCTGTGGTATGTATCAGCGCACCCGTGGCTGTCTCTGAGGACTGAATGGTAATCATTTTGGGGTCGGAAACAGGCTGTGTATTATATTTGTCATTCCTGCTTGATATAGCCCAAATCTTGCCATTGGCAACCAAGGTGCCGGTGGGTTGAATGGTCAGCGTCTTGCCTTGTATAATCTTGATAGTGGCTGCAGTGGCATTGGGTATATTGACATTGCAGTCTTCGGCTATTTGTACGTTTTGCTCTTTGAGAGGAACACGTCCGCTGCTCCAGTTGGCTGCGGTAGCCCATAGGTGGTCGCCGCTGCCTGCTCGCTGCTCTGTGCCGCCGTTGTCGAAAGTAACGGAGCAGTCGCTCACTTTAACAGGATCGGTTTGCAACAGGTATTCCAAGCCTTTGATGATAGCCTGCTCACCGATAGGCGTAATCAGCGAGGTGGCGTCTGCATTGACCGACAATACGAGCATACGTGCACTGATGTTGGTCTGGCGTTCACAGCAGGTAACGAGTGAACCGTTTCCACCATCGGAGATAATGGCGATATTGACGAAGTTAGCGGCATTTACAACACTGAACCCCTGTAAGGCTTTTTTGCTATCATATCCGCCTTGGGAGGTAACACGTACCACAATATTGCCATTGCTATCATAGATAATCTTGTTGGCATAGTCTTGCTCGGTAGGAGTAGTACCTTGATATGCCTCCAGTCCGTCAAAAATACCATGTGCCAAGCACAAGACGGTCATATCTTTTTGTGTAGAAGACGGTTTTTCGGGGTTCCCAGTAAAACCTTTTTCTTTCCATGTCGGAAACTTTTCTTTTGCCATATGGGATTTGAGCGATAGCATCGGGCGATAGTCCACTAATTTGGCTAATGAGTCAATTTCGGGAACAATTGTTTTTCCTTCTTTGCCAATACCGGTGCGCACAAAGTCGGTGAGAATGATGATATCGAACGGCTCATAATTGAGTATATTGAAATAGGCATAACCATTCACCGGTACTACCTCAAAATGCTGCTTAATAGCCGTATAAAGCGGCAGTTCGGTATTTATGTCAGTGTCCACCCATTCACTTTTTGTTTGTTTGCATAGGTCGGCTTTGTTAATGCCTGTCAAGAAATGACCATGCAGTTTCAATTTTTCTTTATCACGTGTCAGTTGGTCTGCACCCGAGATGATAAATGCCAATGCAGGACGATTGATTATGCGGATAGCAATAGAGTCGGCATAAGCGGGACTCAACTCGTCGCAATTATCATAAGGTGTGAGTGTTACTATGATCGTGTCGCCTGCTTGCCATCCGAGAGAGGTGGGAATGTCGTTAAGCGATGTGGTAACGGTATAGCGTCCTTGGGCATCGGGCGTATCTGATGTCTGCAGGAATGTAAGGTCTGTGTCCGTTATCTCGGTTCGGATGCCATTGCGTTTGCAGACCGCTGACAACCGGCAGGCTTTGCTATCATTGCCTGCTGATTTGTAAGCAAAGAGATGGCGAGCGGTTTGTTCTGCGGGATATGTGTGCCCCGGGCGGTAGAACAGGAAAGGCGACAGGCGCACTACTTCCGGTGTTGCGCTTTCGTTGCTGGTGATGTGGGCGGTATTCTCCGATTGTGCATAGCAAAGATCGTGTACCACTACAAAATAGTCGCCTATCGTCTGTACGGTATAGGTGCTACCGGTAGCCCCATCAATAGGTTCACCGTTTTTATACCATTGGAACGTTATGTTCCCGGCTGTATAGTCGGTGCTGATGCCGTCATCTGCTTTCACTTTTACGCGAAGTGTGATAGACTGGTTACAACCGAGCGACATATTATCTGCCTCAATAACAGGTGTGGCGTCATTGCAAGAGACATATAATGTATAAGACGCTTCTGCCGGACAGTAGTCGCCGTCTCCGTCATAGGTGGCGGTAATGGTGGTTGTCCCCTCCATAAAAGGTATGATTTCCGTGCCGTTATCGCGTATGATTGCCACAGTCTCGTCACTTGAAGTGTATTTTATTTCTGCGTCTGCAGGCAGTCCTTGTGTAGTGAGGGTAGGTATTTGTGTTCCTGATACAGCAGGGGCGATGGTAAAAGTGCCGTCTTGGTTTAGTCCATTCCATGTAAGTGTAACGGGATTGCTGCACCACTGTGCGACAAAATCGTAGTTGGCAGAGATGGAGAACGGAATGGAAGGGTAGTACTTCTCGCCGTCCTGGTCGGTAAAGCAAACAAATGTCTTACCCGTAGGAGGTAATATCTCCGGCAGGGTGAGGTTGGCACCTTTATT
The DNA here is from genome assembly GCA_002452095.1 of Bacteroidales bacterium UBA6828. Lineage (GTDB taxonomy): Bacteria > Bacteroidota > Bacteroidia > Bacteroidales > Paludibacteraceae > Colicola. Next base: position 47,669 of record DKEG01000021.1, read on the forward strand.
GATGAGAATATAGTAAGAATCCGTAGTGGCAGGTTCTTTGGTCCATTGTGCCTGTTCGTTTGCGTTTTTGAATGTACCGCCATTGAGATTGAGTGTAGCCTTTACTCTTCCAGTAGAAGACGCACTCCATTGTGCAATAAAGGTTTGATTCTCGGTGAGGGCGAACTTTTCCCCTGCAGCATACTTGGTAAGGGACGCATCTTCGGCTTGGTAGCAGTCAAACTCATAACCGGTAAAGGTGGCGGTGGGTAGGGTAATGTGGGAGCCTTTGGTGACCGTAATGGTGTACCATATCATTCCATCACTCTGTACCTGCTTGCTATAACCGAGGGAAGTGGCGTCGGCTTCGTCAATTATACCTCCACCGGGTTTGACGGTAGCGGTAACGGTCTCTACATTTTGGCACTGCTCTACTTGGATAGCATAAAAACGATCATTGCTACTCAAACGATATATGTGGACAGAACCGTCTTGGTTGATATCATCCTCTTGTAATATATAGGTGTCTTTGACAATGCCTTGAGGTGGAACTTGTACAGCCTTTCGTCGCTCAGTTTCTTGCTTGTCGTCATCTTTGATGACAAACCCCATAGTATCAGTTTTAGAAGTGGACTTAAACTTAAAAGTAACTGTTAAGACATCTCCTGCCAAAAATGCTTTATCTGTTTGGGGCTTGATGCAAAAGTAATCATTCTTATCGCCGCTTAGTTTTATGGCACCATCCTTTCTATCGGCTTTCCCTACAATAGAAATTGTTCCTATCTCAGATGTCATCAGTACATCGCCAGATGAGGCATAAGTTCCTTTTGCAATTGTTACACAGCCGGCTTCCTCTTCCCATTCGGCGTAGAGGTTGATGTCGCCATAGAGGCGGTAGGGGGTGGTATAGTCCAGGTCTTTGAGGGTGAATGTTGTTTGACTCCAATCGCGAACTTTCCAGTTTTTGAATACATAGCCTTGTTTCTTGGCAGCATCAGTGATAGCCGCCGCGTCGGTGGGCAGCAGGTCGTTAGAAGGATAGGTATAGGTGGTAGGTGTTAGTCCGGAGATGGCGGTATTCTTGGCATTGTCTTCGTTCTGTCCGTCCCAATAGTATATATGGAATGTAACGGGGTTCCATGTGGCGGTAAGTGTGAGGTCGGAAGTGATATTGCTGATTGTGCTTTGGTCGGCAGGGTAAGTGGTTTTGCCGTCGTTCCAGCCGGCAAATTCATATACGGTTGTGCCGTCTGCTGCAATTTTGATGGCTGTGTAGTCGGGCAAAGAGAGTGTGCCTTTGTCAGACACTTGCGTGGTTTGAGTCGGAATGCCGGATGTAGTCAGATTCTCACCATACTCATCCGGTCTTTCCTCTTGGTAAGTAATGGTATGCAGGTCGGGGTAGGTAACACTCAACTTAGGCGTACCATTGTCGTTTACCGACATTGTGAACAGATAGGTACCCGCAACGGTGGTGGTTATTTTGGCATTGGTATTGTCTTGCCCCAAACTGCCAAAGTTCCACCCCGTACAATTATCGGATGTCATAGTGTCGCTGTTGCCATACCATATATAGGTATTGCCCACTTGGTGCTGTATCTTGAACTCGTAGGTGGTATTGGCAGCCAAGGGGATTGCCACTTGGTTGTCGGTAAAACGGTACTCTAAATCGAAATTGTGATTAGGGAATGCCCCAGATACATACCAATAGTCCACACACTCAACAGGCGTATAAGCAGACCACGAACCGGCACCATCTGTGGTAGAAATGGTATAAACTTGCTCGTTTTGTGTAGTTAAATCACCTGTTTGATTCCACTTGTTGTCCCTGTCCCAATTATTCTCCGTAGTGGAGGGATTCATACGGCAGAATATGATGTTGGTGTAGTTGGCAGGAATGGACGCCGTATAGACCTCCTCGCAATCGGAGGTGCGGGGCATATCTGCCCAATGATTGCCATTGTCGTCCCAATAATACACGGCAAAACGGGCGTTATCCGCATTCCATAGATTGGTCGGGCGGAGATAAACGGTGTTGTCTGCGGCAACGGTGATTGTTGCGGAGGCGGAAGTGGCGGTGCAAGTGCCCGAGGAGACGATACAATGGTAGTAGAAGACGCCCGCCTTATCGGTGAGGGGGGTATATGTGTCGCTTGTTGCGTTGGCTATATCGGTGAAATTCGTGCCGTCCGTGCTGTTCTGCCATTGGTAGGTAAGATTATCTCCACTTGCTACCACCTGCAACGCAGTTGCCGTTTCACCCACGGAATAATTGGCAGATTGTGGTTCGGTGGTGATAGCCGGTGCTGTGCAGGAATAAGTAGGTGCCCACGTAATTTTAGAGATATATGGTTTTGTCTTGAATATAAAATATAGTCTCTTTGCTGTGGATGCATCATAATTTGTAATCTTAATATCGTATATTGTTGGATTGTCGGCATCTCTCGCTGTTACATCAGTAAAATTCTTTTTAATCTGCGTCTCTGCAACCAATTCGTAAGAAGGAGCATTGTTTTGTTTGCTTTGATTTTCAATGGTTAATGTTCCATTGCTTGTAATGTCTATATAGAAATATCTATTTGTATATGCAGTTTGAGAAGAACCGGGTCCTCCATTTACTGCGAAACAGAATGCGTTATTTTTCTTTGTAATTTTATCACTGGAACCACCATAATAGTGCAAAATCATAGATTCCCCACTTGTTGTATTGATTTGATTGTCAGCATTGTTTGTTAATGCTTGTTCTTGTGTATAAGTGGTGAAATCCCAAACGGATTCCTCTCCCCACGCTGCGCAGGAGAAAGCGAGTGTGCCGAGGAGGAATATGGCACGGAGAGAGTGAACGGAAAGAGTATGACCTATACGTCCGCACAAGGAAAGGGCGGTGCGGAGATTAGATAACAATGTGGAAAAACGAGTGTAGAAATACTGCATATCGTGGTAATTTTTAGATTTACAAGGTTAACTTATGCGTGTTTCGGCGGGGCATAGTTGCCCCTACTTGTCCGAAAACGCGTGCAAAGATAATACATATTTTGGATATGCGTGTGCAAAAACCGTCAAAAACTGTATAAAAATGCACTTTGTGTGTTGTAGAACATAAAAACAAGAGGAAACAAACGGCATATAGTGGCGCGTGCTGCGCACAAAGCGGTGCTTTGCGCCACTATCCGCCGAATGTGGCTTATTCCACTAACATTCTATGCTGAACAACCCGTTAATCACCCGTTAATCACCCGTTAATCACCCGATAACAACCCGATAATCACCTAGACCTGCTATACGCATTAAAAGGACTTTATTATTGTTCGTTAGAAGATCATTAGACAAGGTTCTGCTAAAACCTGGTTTTTATTCTCCGTTAATAGCCGTTAATTGAACGTTAATTTTTATGGGAACATATCATTTGCCATTATTTAAGCCATTAATTTTCTATTTCGCCATATAATTCTCTGTTATTCTCCATACAGAAAGCGGGCAAAACAACATATACGTCCACTATATACCAAAATCGGAATTGTGGGATTTAATACGTATTTCAGATATAAACTTACGGGATTTGGTACGTAATTTGGCGGAAAAATTTGGGGATTCCGTTGCTTTTTTGTAATTTTGCAGCGGTGTTTTTTATATTTTATGACTATGCAGAGAAAAATACGTTTGTTGGCAGCGGTGGCGGGGCTGCTGCTATGGATTATGCCCGCTACGGCGGAGGATGTGGTGTATCTGACCACGGAGCAGTTCAAGGCACGGATATTCGACTACACGAAAGAGAAAGAGTGGAAATACAAGGGGGACAAACCCTGTGTGATTGATTTTTATACCACGTGGTGCGGTCCGTGCAAGCGGCTTGCCCCGATAATGGAAGAACTGAGCCAGCAGTACTGCGACCAAGTGGTGTTCTACAAAGCCGACACCGAGCAGGAACGCGAACTGGCATACATATTCCGGATTTCGAGTATCCCGCAGGTGATGTATATACCCGTGGAGGGCAAACCCGCCTTGCTGAAGGGGCTGTACCCGAAAGAGGAGATAGTGAAGATAATCAATGATTTTCTGCTGAAGAAGTAATGAGAGACTCCCCCAAGCCCCCTCAAAGAGGGGGATGTGTGGAAAACGTTAATGAACGTGTATAATTAGACGTTAATTTTTTGAAACATACAATTATCCATATAATTAACCATTAATTTCGCTTTGAAAGAACGTTAATTAACGTATAATTAGACGTTAATTCTTTTTTTTGGGGGGGGCGGTGAGAGGTATTGGTGAAATTATATGTTTTAAGATATTGTGTAATCCGCAAAAAAGCAGTAATTTTGCAGGCTGTAGCGTAAGAGCAGAATATGGGGTAGATTAAGCGGCTGTATAGGGCTGTTTTTGAAAGAAATAACAAACTTAACAATATAAGTTGGGGCATTCCAAACATAGAGTAAGTCCCCGTTCATTTTTTATTTACCTTTTGCGCAGATATAGAAAAGCGCAGTTGTCTAAAGTACGCGGATGCAAAAGTCTGACTTTATCATTGAGGTAAACCATGTCTCGAAGCAGTTTGAGGATGGGAAGTTTGCCTTAGACGATGTGAGCCTTCAGGTTAAGAAAGGCGAGTTTGTAACAATCTTGGGTCCTTCGGGCTGCGGCAAGACCACGCTGCTACGATGTATAGCGGGTTTCCAGGTAGCGACGTCGGGAGACATCCTACTGAACGGCGAGGACGTAACGGATATGCCACCGCACAAGCGACCCGTGAACACGGTGTTTCAGAAGTATGCACTGTTCCCCCATTTGAACGTATTCGAGAACGTGGCTTTCGGGCTGAAACTGAAAGGCGTGGCGAAAGCCGAGATGGAGAAGCGCGTAAAGAAAGCGCTGAAGATGGTGAGCATGTCGGACTACGAGTACAGGGATGTAAACTCGCTGAGCGGCGGTCAGCAGCAGCGTGTTGCGATAGCGCGGGCTATCATCAACGAACCCGAAGTGCTGCTTCTGGACGAACCGCTGGCGGCACTTGACCTGAAGATGCGCAAAGACATGCAGATGGAACTGCGCGAGATGCACAAGAAACTGGGTATCACGTTTATCTACGTAACCCACGACCAGGAGGAGGCACTGACGCTGAGCGACCGCGTGGTGGTGATGCGCGAAGGCAAGATACTGCAGACAGGTACCCCGAGCGACATATACAACGAGCCGAACAGTTGCTTTGTAGCGGACTTTATCGGCGAGAGCAACCTGCTGGACGCCACGATGGTGCGCGACCGGTTGGTGCATTTCTGCGACCGCGACTTCGAGTGCGTGGACGAGGGTTTCGGCGAGAACCAGGAGGTGGATGTGGTGGTGCGCCCCGAGGACTGGTATATCGGGTATGCCGACGAGGAACAAAAGACAAAAGACAAAGAACAAAGAACGAAGACTGGGGACGCGTTAGATCCTGTGGCGGCAGCCGATGCGGAGGATTATACCGACGCTCCGTGGCAGTTGTACGGCACGGTACAGAGTTGTATCTTCAAGGGCGTGCATTACGAGATGACGATGCTCACCGACAACGGCTACGAACTGATGATACAGGACTACCACGCCTACGCCCCCGGACGCAGAGTGGGACTGGTGGTGAAGCCGGAAGATATACAGGTGATGCGCAAAGCCCGCCTCTGCAACACGTTTGAGGGCAAAGTGCTCGAGGACGGCAAGGTGGAGTTTCTCGATGCGGAATGGGACATAAGCGACCGCATGGCGGAGCGTTTCAGCGCAGGCGAAGAGGTGGACGTGGAAGTGGATTTCGAGCGTGTGAACCTGCAAGACGACGAGGAAGACGGTGTGCTGCAAGGCGAGGTGTATTTCATTCTCTACAAGGGCGACCACTACCATCTGCAGATACGCACCGACGACGGCGACGACCTGTATGTGGATACCAACGATGTGTGGGACGACGGCGACCGTGTGGGCGTGAAGATCGCGCCGAGTTATATCCGCCTCTACAAGAAGCAGGACAAAGAACAAGGGACAAAGAACCAAGAAACGGGCGGCGATGAAAACAAGTAAATGGAAACATATGCTGCAGTCGCGGCGTACGTGGGCGTGGCCCTATGTGCTGTTTCTGATCTGTCTTGTGCTGCTGCCGCTGCTGCTGATCGGCGTGTATGCGTTCACCGACCCGCAGGGGCATTTCACGATACAGAATTTCGTAAGTTTCTTTACCAAATTGGAGGCGGTAAACACATTTATCTATTCGCTGGCGATTGCGCTGATAACCACTATTATCTGCTTGGTGATCGGCTACCCTGCGGCATATATTATGGCGATGCAGTCGTTCCGCACGCCCGCTGTGATGGCGATACTGTTTATCCTGCCGATGTGGATCAATTTTCTGCTGCGTACGATTGCCACGGTGGAACTGTTCCATATGTTCGGTCTGCCGCTCGGCGAGGGAGCGTTGCTCTTCGGTATGGTGTATGATTTTCTGCCGTTTATGATCTATCCGATCTACAACACGCTGCAGAAGATGGATATGAGCCTAGTGGAGGCGGCGCAAGACCTCGGGGCGAACCGCTTCCAGGTGTTTACCAAGGTGATTGTACCGCTGTCGATGCCGGGTGTGTATTCGGGTATCATTATGGTGTTTATGCCTACGGTATCGACGTTTGCCATCTCGGAACTGCTGACCCACAACAAGATAACGCTTTTCGGTTCGCTGATACAGCGTAGTTTCTCGGAGGGCGGTATCACGATGTGGAACTACGGTGCGGCACTGTCGCTTATCCTGCTAATCATCATAGGGATGACCTCGTTCTTCGGACAGAAAGACGAGAATAACAGGGAAGGAGGTATCGTATGAAAAACGGTTCGATGGTGGAACGCCGCGGCTTCTGGTCGCGCTTTGCGGGGCATGCGTATCTGTGGCTGATACTGGTGGTGCTGTATGCGCCGATACTCCTTATATTTATATTCTCTTTCACCAAAAGCAAGGTGTTCGGCAACTGGACGGGCTTTACCTTCGGTCTGTATGAGAACCTGCTGACGGGCTATGACTATGTGGATCAGGTGCAGGTAGATCCGAACCTGTACAGGGCGATGCTCTATACGGTGATTATCGCCGTGTCGGCAGCGGTGATTTCCATGCTGCTCGGTACGCTGGCGGCGATAGGTATCTACAATATGCGCCAGCGCGACCGCAGGATCATCACGTTTATGAACTCGATACCGATGATCAACCCCGATATTCTGACGGGTATATCGCTGTTTCTGCTGTTTGTGTTCCTCGGGATAAGCCGCGGTCTGGCAACGGTGATCATCGCCCATGTGGTGTTCTGTACACCGTATGTGGTACTGAGCGTGATGCCGCGCCTGACGAAGATGAATCCGAATATCTACGAGGCGGCACTTGACCTCGGGGCGACACCTTTTCAGGCACTGCGTAAGGTGCTGATGCCGGAACTGTGGCCGGGTATGATTTCCGGATTTATCTTGTCGGTTACGCTGTCGATAGACGACTTCGGCGTTACGTTCTTTACCAAGGGCAGCAACGGATTGGAGACGCTGTCCACCTTTATCTATGCTGACGCACGCAAGGGCGGTCTGACCCCCGAGTTGCGTCCGCTCTTCAGCCTTATCTTCCTCACCATATTGGTGTTGCTGTTGATAATCAATCTTCGTACTAACAAACAACAAAAAACAATCAAAAAGAAATGAAACGTTCCTTTTTTGCTTTGGTGCTGATGGCAGCACTGACTTTTGCAGGTGTAACCTTTCCGGCTTCGGCTTCGGCAGCCGACCGTGCGCACACTCTGAAGGTGTACAACTGGGCAGATTATATCGATATGGATAATGTGCTCAACAAGTTCCCCGAGTGGTACAAGGCACAGACGGGCGAGGACGTAACGATACAGTACTCGACCTTTGACATCAACGAGTCGATGCTCACCCAGATAGAGGTGGGACACGAGGACTATGACGTGATCTGCCCGAGCGAGTATATCATTGAGCGTATGCTCCGCAACAACCTGCTGCTGAAGATAGACAAGAACTTCGGCGAGACCCCCGACTATACCACCAACGTGGCTCCGTTTGCCGTGGAGAAATTCCAAGAGATGGCACCCGACAGCAGCGTGAATGTGGCGGACTATACGGTAGGTTATATGTGGGGAACGACGGGTATATTGTACAACACGGCGCATGTGGACGGTGCCGACCTGCAGTCGTGGTCGTTTCTGACCAATCCGAAGTTTGCGGGTAAGATCTTTATGAAGGATGCTTTCCGCGACATCTATTCGTGCGTGGTGCTGTATGCCTACCGCGATGAGATTGCCCGCGGCGAGGTAACGCGCGACGAACTGGTGGCACACATCACGCCGGAGCGTATCCAGCGTGTGGAGGATACGCTAAAAGTAGCGAAGAATAATATCGCCGGCTGGGAAGTGGACTTCGGCAAAGAAGAGATGTGCAAAGGACAAACATGGATGAATGTATCGTGGTCGGGCGATGCGCAATGGGCGATAGACGAAGCCGCCGAGGGTGTGGAACTGGCATATATCGTTCCTAAAGAAGGGTCGAATGTATGGTTCGACGGCTGGTGTATTCCGAAATATGCCGTAAACACCAAGGCAGCCAGTTATTTCATCAACTATCTCTGTATGCCGGAGAATGCCATCCTGAATATGGAGGAGATCGGTTATGTGAGCGTTATTGCTTCGCCGGAGGTGTTGGAATGGGCGGACGATGCGGCAGAGAACGAGGAGACGGCGGACTTGAGTTACTTCTTTGGCGAGGACGCTACGGCAGTACATGCCAATCAGGTGCTTTACCCTGACAGGAGTGTGATTGAGCGTTGCGCCTTGATGCACGACTGCGGCGACCAGACCAAAGATATGCTGGAGATGTGGAACCGCGTGAAAGGCGACAACCTCTCGAGCGGAATGGTGATTTTCCTGGTGGTTGTGCTGGTTCTGATAGTAGGTGGTATCATTTTTGCTGCTGTCAATAAGAACAAGAAGAAGGCGCAGCAGCGCGGACGGCGGAAATAAAGACAGGAACTGACCGTCTGCGCTGACAGTAAGCCGGGCGGATGACGGGTGGATGTCAGGTGGATAGGCTTTGCTTTCCGCCTGCATTCTGTACCTATACTATACGGAATCACCTACTAATCACCTACTCTTGTAAGCACGAAGTATAACACCGATAATACAACTGATATGAAGCGAATAATCCGAACATTGGTACTGCTTGCGCTGTTGTTGTGCGTGGCGGAAGGCTATGCGCAACAATCGCAGATGGAGACCGACTACAACCGTATTGCAGAACGCTTTGAGGCACGCGACAAGAGTTTGCAGAAAGACCTGAAAACCTATCTGCAGAAATACCCATACACGACCTACGAAGACGAGATACACTTTATGTCGGGCGTGCTGCAAGCTGAGAAAGCCAAATGGAAACAGGCAAGCAAGGAGTTGGAGCAGGTGGAGCATACGGCTCTGACCCGCCCGCACCAGACGGATTATCAGTTCTATCGCGGTTACTGCTACCTGATGCTGCAGGAGTATTCGCGGGCGGTGGTCTATTTCGCGCAACTGAAGAAGACCGCCAACCCCTACACGACGAAGGCGACGTACTACTATGCCTATAGCCGGTACAAACAGCAGAAATACGACAAGGCATTGCCTGCGCTGCTGTCGCTGGAAGATGTGAGCGAGTACCAAAAGACGGTACCCTACTACATCGTGCAGATCTATTACGCGCAGCAGGAATACACCGAGGTGAGGCAGCGTGCGGAGGCTTTGCTGGCAGCGCAGCCCGACAACGGGAACAATGCGGAACTGCACCGTATGCTGGGTGAGATGTACTACCTGAAGGGGACAAAGAACAAAGAACAAAGAACAAAGAACGAAGACCTGAAAAAGGCGGTGGAGCATTTGCAGGCGTATGAGAAAGCCGTGCGCTCAACCGATGTGCCGCTAGTGCGCAACGACCTGTACCTACTCGGTATGGCGGAATACCAACTCGGGGCGTACAAAGAGGCGGTCGGGTATCTGAAGCAGGTGAAGCAGGAGAATGATACCATCTCGGAGAGCGTGTGCCTGACGCTGGGCAATGCGTATATCCAACTCGGGCAGCCCGAGCAGGCGAAACTATCGTACCAAGCGGCTGCCGCCTATCGGCTGACTCCCGCGGTACGCGAAGAAGCCCTATACAACTATACGCTCTGCACTTATAATTCGTCCACGGCTCTGGGCGAGAGCGTACGTGCGTTCACCGAGTTTCTGACCGAGTTTCCGGACAGCAAATACGAAAACGAGATCTATGCGCTGCTGAGCGATGCGTTTGTGCGGTCGCGCAACTATGCCTCGGCGTTGTCGGTATTGGATTCGATAGACAACCCGATGCCCAAGATGCTGCAAACCAAGCAGTATCTGCGTTACCAGTTGGGTGTGGACGCTTTTCTGCAAAACAAGATGGAGCAGGCACGCGGACGTATGACGGAGGTGATAGACCACAATACCGAGTCGGCGCAATACACCACCGAGGCATACTACTGGCGTGCGGAAGCCGACTACCGGCTGCACGACTACGACGCTTGCATTGACGACCTCAACAGGTATATGGCGCAGAGCGATGTGCGCCGATCGAGCAACTACCTGCAAGCCGACTACCTGGGTGGCTATGCGTATTTTGCGCAAAAGGACTATCCGAAAGCGCAGACACGGTTCTTGCGCTATATCGACAATGCCGACCCCAATGACCCGACCTATGCCGATGCGCTCAACCGTATAGGCGACTGCTATTTCAATGCACGCAATTTCCCGTCCGCCATAGCCTACTACGGTCAGGTGGTGGACAAGAACGCCACGGGAGCGGATTATGCCACGTTCCAGCGCGGTTATGCCCAAGGTTTGCAGCACAAGTACAACGACAAGATCAACACAATGCGCACCCTTGTATCGCGCTATCCGAAATCGGACTATGCGGACGACGGTCTCTACGAGACGGCGCGTGCGCAACTGCAATTGGACAACGAGCGTGCGGCGATAGCGTCGTACGAGCAACTGCTGCAGAACTACCCCAACAGCAACCTCGCCCGCAAGGCATCGCTGGAGCGGGCTATGCTCTACCGCAACCTGCACGAGGACGACAAAGCCATTGCCGCCTACAAGCATACGATAGAGACCTACCCCGCTTGCGAGGAGGCTTATACGGCGTTGGACGGACTGGAGGCACTGTATGTGGAGAACGGCAACATCAGCGAGTATCTGGCTTATACCAAGCAACTCGGGCGTATGAATATGCAGGTTACCACGCAGGACGACTCGCTGAGTTTCGCCTCCGCCGAACTGCAATATATGCAGGGCAACTATCAGCGTGCGGCAGCGGCGTTGGCAGTTTATCTGAACAAGTACTGCTCGGGCAGCCGCTATTGCACCACGGCACAATACTATATTGCCGATTCGTACTACCGTCTGGGCGAGAAAACCGATGCGTTGCGCGAGTACAAAGCATTGACCGACATCACGGGCAACCCGTATATGGAAGAGGCGTGTATGCGTGTGGCAGAACTGAGTTACGACGCACAAGACTACCGCACCTCGCTGGATTATTTCTACAAAATGCTCTCGCAGGCGTCCGACCATGACAAGATCAACATCGCCCGTCTGGGTATCCTGCGTTGCAGTTACTACATGGGCAACCACCAATCGACGATAGATATCGCCACGCAGATACTCGCCGACGAACCCGTGGCGGACGATGTACGCAAGGAAGCACTCTACAACCGTGCGAAAGCCTATATCGCCTTGTCGCAATACGAACAAGCTATCAGCGACCTGACCCCGCTTGCCAACGAGGTGCGCACGGCTACGGGCGCAGAGGCTAAATACTTGCTTGCCGATTGTCAATTCCGCCTCGGAAACCTCGACAAGGCTGAAGCGGAGGTGATGTCGTTTGCAGGGATGAATACGCAGCAGCAGTACTGGTTAGCCCGTGCATTGGTGCTGCTCTCGGACATCAATATGCGCCGCGGCGATGATTTCCAAGCCCGGCAGTACCTGCTGACACTGCAAGCCAACTACCGCGGTGAGGATGATATACAAACGCTGGTGAGCGAGCGCATTGCCGCCCTCGATGAGAAAGAAAGAGAACAAGTAGTAGAACCCGAAAGCGAAGACTGATATGAAACGCATACTCCTCATTTTGAATTCTGCATTATGCATTACGCATTACGTATTAGCACAGGATAGCACCCTCAACCGCAATGTAACGGTGGAGCGTGAGTTCCAACCGGTGGTGCAGTCGGCGGGCAAAATCAACGTCCGTCCGAAAGTGCTGGAGACGACCCTGCCTGCCGCAGAGGTGCATTATTCCGATTATAATGCTATGCTTTCGCCTGCTTTTAACACCAATTCGCTCCTGAGCCAGCCGATGCGTTTCTCTGCGCCTCACCAATACAACGGATATGTGCGGGGCGGACTGGGGCATACCAATACGCTGTTTGATTTCGCTTATCATCTGGACGACAAGCGGAACAGCATTCTTGATGTCTATGCCAACCATCGTGCCGAGTGGGGGCGGCGTGCCAATAGCAACACCCGTTTGGGGTTCGGTTTCCGCCATACGTTCTCTACGTGCGACCTCTATTTCGGTTTTCGGGGTGCCAACCGTTTCTATACCCGCTACGGGCGGTATTACGATGGCAATAAGGGACTGACGGTGGCGCATTACAGCGATTTGCAGCCCGAGGACAGGCAGAATATATGGACGGTGGATGCCTTTGCGGGCGTAAAGAGCAACAACAGATCGGATATACAATACAAGGCGCAAGTGGACTATACGCTTTTTGCACTGCCCGACTATGTATCCGAACACCAGGTGCGTACCACTGCCAACATCGACTGGAGCAGCGATGCGCACCACGTGGGCGGCAATGTATATGTGCAGAACTCGTTTCTGCAAACCGACCAAGTGGCAGACACGTTGTTCAACTCGCGCCACGCATTGCGTATCGAGCCGTATTATGCCTACCGGGGTCGCCGTTTCTCCATCCATACGGGGGTGAACTTTGATGTCAATATCGGTCGCGGGCAGTTCTTGTCCGGTTTGGAGCAGGTTACGTTTGCGCCATCGCCCAAGGTGGAGTTTGAGGCACAGATAGCCAAGAAATGGCTCACTATGTATGGTATTGCGCAGGGCAGTCTGTCCACGGGGACGCTGCAAGCCTATATGGAGGGGCTTCCCTATCGTGCCATCGATCCGGGGATTACATCGCACCACGTGGCGGGCTATACGCCTATTGATGCGCAACTCGGTTTCCATATCCGCCTCTATCGCGACCTGCTGATTGACATCTATGGCGGCTATGCCTATCAGAAGAATAAGATCACCTCGGTGGCTACGGTGGAGCAGATTACCTCCCCCGCCGGTGTAACCATCCTGCCCGGTACGTTCTCCTATTTCTATGGCGACTATGGTCGCGGCAAGATAGGAGCAGCATTCTCCTATCATTATCAGGATATTATCAATATCCACCTGTGGGGGAACTACTATTTCTGGCAGGCTTTCCGTCAGGAGAACATAGAGAATGGCAATTTCACCAAGGCTTGGTATAGCGTGCCGGTGCGTGCAGACGGAGTGTATGACCGTGCTGCGTGGGATATGGGGCTTCGTATTGACGCCCGTATCGACAAGCATTGGACGCTCTATAGCGACAACCGTTTTGTGGGCAGCCGCACCGCATTGGTGTCAATGCCCGATGCCAACGGTTCGTATGAGCGCACCCTCAAACCGATTGTCCAACTGAGCCTCGGTTGCCAATATGAGACGGTGGTTGGCAGCAAGTCGTTCCGCGAGAAAACCACGCAGCCCAATCTGGCGGTGTTCTTCCAACTCAACAACTATATTCACCGTCGCAACGACATTTGGTACGGGTATCAGTCGCAGGGTATCAATTTCCTACTGGGAGTAACCTATAAATTCTAAATCAAAGGGAGAAAAGATAGTCCAATGCCTCTGCGATAGCGGAGGCGGGCAAAGTCCGGTTGATAACCGGTTCGCCGATGTTGCGCAGGAGCGTGAAATTGGGGAGTATTTCCGCCGTTGTACCATCTGCAGATGAGGCAACGGCGTTTTTTTTGTCCTGCGACATCAGTTCCATAAGACGCGACTGCTCTTTGCAGTTGCAGGCGGGGCGTCCGTAGTATTCCGACATTATGCGGGTCAGTTGCATCAGCGGTTCGCGCGGGCAGCCGAGATGTACGACACTCAGATAGAGTTCGGCAATCATTCCCCATAGGACGCAATAGCCGTGCGGAGGCTGCGGCTCTGTGTGTTGCTCCAAAGACAACGACTCAATGGCGTGCCCCACGGTATGCCCGAAATTCAGTGCGTGGCGCAACCCTTTTTCGTGCGGGTCTGCCGCCACAATCCGTTGTTTTACAGCCAGGCTTGTTTTTATCAGCGGTGCAAAAGCCATAATATGCCCCCGCGCCTTATCAGTACGCATAGCCCGCAGGTAGCCCTCTATGTCAAATGCCAAGAGTTGTTGCCAATCGCTTTCGGACGACAGCAGGGCGTGCTTGAGCATCTCGGCAAAGCCGCTCAGGAATTCCCGCTCGGGGAGTGTCTGCAAGAAAGTGGGGCAGACAATGGTCTCTATGGGTTCGGCAAAGATACCGATACAATTCTTCAGTCCGTGGTAGTTAAACCCCGTCTTCCTGCCTGTTGAGGCATCCACCATAGCCAGCAGTGTGGTGGGGATATTCAGAAAGTCAATCCCGCGTTTGTAGGTGGCTGCCGCAAACCCGCCGAGATCGGTGGTCAGTCCGCCGCCTATGTTGACAAGCAGTCCTTGGCGGGTGATATGGTGTTCGAACAGGAAATCCCATATCCGCTCCACCGTCTCTATCGTCTTGTTCTCTTCCCCGTCGGGGATACTCAAAAGCGGGTAATCACATCCTGTAAAAGTCAGGTGGATATAAGGTGGATATAAGGTGGATAGCAGGCAAATCTGTGTCTGCGGATAATGCGCCGCAATGGGCGCAAGCGTGCGTTGTAGGTCGTGGGTGAAAAGCATTGTCTATTTTACATCCGCATTGAATTGTATCTGCTGCGAAGTGAGAATATACGGCGATACGATATGCAGGTCGGAGCCGCTGTTCAGTCCCGCAGGTATCACAACCGTCTTGCTCGCACCGGGCAGCAGTCCTGCCAGCGAAGTGGGAGATTGGGTATCACCGATAGCGAAATACGCATCGCGGTAGAGTGGGGCAACGCCCTCGTTGCAAACGGTTACCCATGTCTGTGTACCGTCTGTCTTGCAATCGGTTACGCGGAAACAATACCCGCTTGCCATACCTGCCGACTTGAACCGTGCCGTGGTGCCGTAACTGCCGCTCGGGGCATCGTTGGCTATCATAAACGAGATATGGTATTTCTTAGCCATCTCTTCCCATGTGTGCCCGTACATACCCGCAGGATTAAGGAAATTCTTCTGGTCATCGCTTGTATAGTAACTGATCTCTCCGCCACATACGCCTGTCTGCCAACGGGTTCCCTTGCCGATGGAATTCCAGTTCTCCTCGTTGTAACCGTCCGATGAACCGATCTCGTGTCCCGCATGCATAAAAGAGTCGTCAAACAGCCCGAATGACAATGCCATAAGTGTCTTGTCTGCCACAATCGGGCTATATGACTCATCGGCTGCATCAATAGAGACAAGCCACGGAATACGCACTACGGATGCCATATGTTGGAGAAACTCTTTTTGGTAGGCTTTCGACGGGAAATTAGTACCGAGTTTAAGACCGGTACCATAAATATGATACTCCGACCAATGCCCGAAACCCACTTCGAGAAAAGCAATACGCGGGTCCTCGTTGTAGCGGGCTGCCAGATCTGTGTAGAACTGCTTCGTAAACCATTGCAGTTCGCTATTGCTCCAATCGGCATAATAGGTCGGTCCGTCCCCGCCCGGATTTTTGCTGTAGGTCTCTTTGTAGTCAGACAGTGCTTTGATGTATTGCGGGACGGCTGTTGCTCCTTTCGTACCGTCCACATCGGTGCTGCTGGGATACTCGTAGCGGAAACGGATAATCGCCTGGTGTCCACGCGAAGCAATATCATTCAATATATTCTCAAGATACGCCCAATTGTATTGTATTTTTCCGTCCTTTTTGCCCGTAACTACCTTGCATGGGAGGCAATAGTGAAACTCCAGACTGATGGAAGATTTATATTCGTTGATACGGCTGTGCGACGGCCACATCACAAGCCCCGTCATCGGCTGGACGGCATCTACACGGCTGCTTACCGCCACGCGATGCGTATTATCGGGTATGGCAGGTGCGGAAAAAGTGATACTGTCCAAATCGGAAACGGTGTATTTGCCGTCTTTCCAAAGGTACATCTGTGCCGGACAAGTTGAGGAAAGAAATAGGGCTGCAAGTGCCAAAAGAGTGTGTTTCATAGAGTATGTGTTTTTGTAAACCGATTATTTTTTGTACCTTTGCAGGAAATATCGGTTGCAAAGATACACATTTTCAGGCAAATGGCAAAACGAAAAGTTAATTTTTATGTCGTATGGCAAGGACGCACTCCGGGAATATATACCTCGTGGACGGAGTGCGAAGCGCAAATAAAAGGCATAGCCGCCAAATACAAAGGATTTGAAACCCGACAGGAAGCCGAAAAAGCCCTTTCGGATGGTTTCGAAGCATATCTTGTGCCAAAGGGGAAAACGGAAAACAACACTATCGCCACTGCCCGATACAAACCGGTATATCCCGCTTTGGCAGTGGATGCTGCCTGTTCGGGAAACCCCGGTGTATTGGAATTTAGAGGCGTGATAGCCGACACCGGTACAGAGGTCTTCCGCAGGGGACCCTACAAGGGGGGGACCAACAACATCGGTGAGTTCCTCGCCATCGTCTTGGGCTTGGCGTATCTCAAACAGCATAACCTGCCTTGGGTATTGTATTCCGACAGCCGAACCGCTCTGGCATGGCTGCGCAAAGGAAAGGCACAGACCAAACTCGAATGTACACCCAAAAACGCAGAACTGTTCGATATGTTGCGGAAAGCCGAACAATGGCTTGCCTGCAACACCTATACCACCACTATCTATAAATGGGATACCGAACATTGGGGTGAAATACCCGCTGATTTCGGCAGGAAATAACAAGATACAATCCGTTCAATCCACTTGTATGTCGGGTACCTCGTCCTGACTGGCGGCAATAGTCTCGTTCTGACGGTTGCGCAGCGAGACCTGCTCCCTGCTCACGCACATCATAATACCGAAATAGACACTGGTTATCAGCACACTCGTACCCCCCCGGCTGATAAGCGGCAAAGGCTGACCGGTTACTGGTCCCAGACCGACCGCCACAAGCATGGAAATCAATGCCTGGCAGGTGAGCATCAGTGCCAAACCCATCACCATCAGCATAGAGGCATCATCGCCGTAGCGGGTAGAGATGAAACAGGCACGGAAAAGCAGCCACAGGTAGAGCGCAATCACCACCAATGCCCCCACTATCCCCGACTCTTCCACAATAATGGCATAAATATAATCGGCATACGCAAGCGGCAGATAATCACGCTCTTTGCTGTTGCCGGGAAACACACCGAGAGGAGATTTGCCACCACGGGCTATGGCAACATTGGCATACGCCTCCTGACGGTTCTCATCGGTGATAACGAAAGTGGCGGTATCGCTGTCCGCCTTGTCTGCAAACAACTTGCGGTCAATACGCTTCACCCATGTCTCGGCACGCCCGAAAAGTCCCGTCATCTCACGGTCTCGGCGGACAAAAGCGAACTCTACCACACAATAACCCAATACAAGAAAAACGATGGCGATACCTGCCGTAAAACCCCAGAACTTGAACGGAATACGTGCCAGAATCCACAGCAGAAAGACAATACCGCAAATCAGGATGGCTGTGGAGAGGTTGCTCGTCATTACGGGCAGTGCCACCACTGCGGCTATACCGAGTGTCCAAAAGAAATACTTGCGCTTGTCCCCCTCGGTCTTGATGCGCGAGAGCAGGTCTGCAACCACGATAATAAGCGACAATTTCGCCAACTCGGATGGCTGAACAGTGAAACCCGCAATGCGTACCCAACGTGTGGCACCATTGAGCGTTACGGCAAACGGATTGCCCGGAATGAGCAGCGAATAGAGCAATACTATGGAAAGCAGCAACAGCACATATCCCCCGATCCGAATGATATAGGACGGCAGAAACTGCACAAAGAAAGCAATCGCCACACCCAAAGCGATAAACACAATCTGTTGCCCGACAGGACCGAGTACGGAATGTTTCTGATAGACCAACATACTCGATGCCGAGAACAGTGCAATAACCGCCACCACAATCATCGAGATATAAATCGCCCACAACCCCTTGTCTGTATTTTGTAAGTTCGGTAGTTTCATCGTTTTTTTTATTAAAACCGTTAAAAATCTCCGTTAGTCAGCCGTTAATTTTTGTGTTGAATTTGTTATAGGATCGTTATAGGTTGGTTATAGGATAGATATGTTAAAAAGTTTATCCACCTTATATCCGCCTTACTTTTGCATACGCTATCCACCCGTCATCCACAGAACATCCACCTGTGTCGGACATATCTGCTTTCCCTGTTTTTTCCCTGATGTTACCCTGAGGATAGGCGGCTATTCTGCAGAGTGTTTTCGGAGAATTTCCACCGAGCAGTCGCGCCAATGCTGCAGGTAACCTGCCGTCATCTGCATATTGCGCATATCGCTGGCATCCCATACGGGAAGCCCCCACCAGCCGTCTGCCTGCCAGTATTTGAGTTGACGGCAACGGCTTTGCAGCACATAGACTACCCCGTAGTAGCGGTTGCCGATACGGAAACGGTCGAGACAAAGCAGGCGGTGGTGCTGTGGATTGACGATGATATTGCGCCACACGATGTCCGCTCGCTGTAGCGGTTCTGCCTGATAGACATCGCCGTGCAGGTTGATCGTTACCGAGTCGGCATAGATGGCATAGTCGGGTTGCAGATTGACAGGGCGGTTGGTTTCGATAAGCAGCACCTCGTCGCGATAGACAAAACACAGCGAGTCGGGACGGAAAGGCAGGTCGCGCAGTACGCTTTCCGCAAACCGCCTGCCTTTGTAGTTGCTGAGACTGTCTGCCGAAACGAAATGCGCCCCGTACGAGCCGTCCGACATATTCTGCTCCATCTTCGGCTGGTCGGTAAAATGCCAATAGATATGCGACAAGTTGTCCGTTATGCGTCCCGTTTCCGGTGCATATTGCCAGCGGTCGCCCGACGAAAGCCCGTGTACACCTGCACAGGAAGTGAGCAGCCCGAGCAGGGCTATCCATAAAAAGTATTTGTATCGTACCATCATTTGCTGTATTCTTCAATCCGTTTTTCCAACATCTCCACCTGGTGCGGGAGTAGGTCGCCTTTTTCCGCCGCCTCACGGAAAACAGGCAGATATTTCTTCCACATATCCATACCGTAGTGCTGCACCACGACCCAGACGGCAGAGGTGGCATCGCCTATCTCTTTTTTGCCCAACCAGCCGCGTGCGGTGTAGAGCGAGTCCACAAAATGCATATGAAGCGTGTCGGTGCGCAGCATCTCGCGGCAGAGACTGTCTTTCTCGGGTGCATTGGCATAGTAGGCTGCCACATAGCGGTGGCGGATAGACTGATCCTCGTCCCAGATTGCCATCAGTTGGTCGTACAGCGGGTGTTCGTAAGCGGCTACCGCCCGTGTATAACGGACTTGACTCTCGCCGGCTACCGCCGCCCAACGGGCATCACTATGCAGCACCTGCAAATCCGCATCGGCATCCAACCGGCGGCTGTACCATTCGGGGAAACGCTCCAGCAAGGTATTGAGACGGTGAAAAGCCTCATCGGTCTGCCCCGCTTTTGCCGCACAACAAGCGGCGTTGTAATAGTTGTTGCTCCCCGCCTCTCCGCACGCCAAAGCCTTGCCGTAATAGGCAGATGCTGCGGCATAGGCACCCTCCATATAGCATGAATCGGCGCAGTGGGTCAGGATAAAGAAATCGGTTGTCTGCGCCATACACATAATAGCGGTACAAGACAGCAAAAACAAGCCCAATCGGAGATTTTTCATAGTGTTTTATAATTTTCGGACGGCTGCCATAAACTGATCGCCGCGGTCTTCATATGATTTGAACAAATCGAAACTTGCACAGCACGGTGAGAGCAGCACCGTATCGCCCTCATGTGCGGCTTGATACGCCCCGACCACGGCATCGTGCAGGTTGTCGGTATCAATAATCTTCAGTCCGAAGCCTCCGAAATGTTCGCGCAGTTTCTCGTTGTGCAGTCCCATAAAGACCAACGTATGGCATTTCTTGCGCACTAAGTCGTCTATCTCGGAGTAGTCGTTGCCTTTGTCCTTCCCGCCGAGGATCAGCACAGTCGGCGTGGTCATCGATTCTAATGCGTACCAGCACGAATTGACATTGGTCGCTTTCGAGTCGTTGATAAACCGCACGCCGCGAATGGTTGCTACATATTGCAATCTGTGCTCCACACCGGCGAACTGCTGCAGGCTCTCGCGGATGACATCGTTCTTAATGTGCAGTATCTGTGCTGCTATCGATGCCGCCATCGAGTTGAGTTGGTTGTGTTTGCCTTTCAGACTCAACTGCTCCACCGGCACTTGCAACGGTTCTGCGACATTGACCATCAGGTTATTATGTTCAATCCACGCAGCATTCACGCCGCCGATATTCTTTGCCGACTCACAGGGTGTCTCGAAACCGAAAGGATAGAGCGTCGCCCCTGGACGCATTTTATGTATCTCCTTGTCAATTACGGGGTCTTCCGCCCAGTAGATAAACGCATCGTCCTGGGTCTGGTTCTGCGTAATGCGGAACTTGGCATTCACATAGTTCTGAAAATCAAATCCGTAGCGGTCGAGGTGGTCGGGCGTGATATTCATAAGAATAGCGATGTTCGCACGGAAATCGTACATATTATCCAATTGGAACGACGACAGTTCAATCACATAGTAGTCGTGCTTTTCGTGTGCCACCTGCAATGCTAACGAATTGCCAATATTGCCTGCCAACCCCACATTCAGTCCCGCACGGTGCAGAATGTCGTAAATCAGCGAGGTGGTGGTTGTCTTGCCGTTGGAACCCGTGATACAGATCATCTTCGCATCGGTGTAGCGGGCGGCAAACTCAATCTCGGAGATAATGGGCGTGCCTTGCGCCTGCAGTTTCTGTATCATCGGGGCGGTCAGCGGGATACCCGGACTCTTGATTACCTCGTCGGCATTGAGAATAAGCGGCTCGGTATGATGTCCGTCCTCCCATACGATGCCGTTTTGGTCAAGCATAGCGCGATACCCGGGTTTGATTTCACCCATATCGCTCACAAAGACATCAAAGCCTTTCTCTTTGGCGAGTATCGCGGCTCCCGTCCCCGATTCGCCCGCTCCAAGCACTACTATTCGTTTCATAGGTAACATAAATTTGCGTGAATAATCTGTGTTAAAGAAAACGTTAATTATCGTATCTTCAATGTCAGTATCGTCAATGCTGCGAGAATCATTGTTACAATACAGAACCGCAGGACGATTTTTGTTTCGTGGTGCAGTTCGTTGTTCCCTTTGAACTTTACAATACACGTCGGGTCGTTGCGCAACACCTGTTCCATCGAGGTACGATAGTGGTCGTGCAGGGGCGTGCGTTTCCATACACGGATATGCTTGCCGCGTTTCTTTGCAAATTTGTACACCTGCGTTTGTACAATCACCGACACGCTCTCCATCAGGAACACCCCGCACAATAGTGGTATCATCAATTCCTTGTGGATAATCACTGCACATACGCCGATAATTCCGCCGATAGTCAGACTCCCCGTATCGCCCATAAAGATCTGTGCAGGGAAACCGTTGTACCACAGAAAACCCACCAATGCTCCTACAAACGATGCTAGAAACACCACCAACTCCTCGCTGCCAGGTATGTACATTACATCGAAATACTCCGCCCATACGTAACTGCCGCTCACGTATGCCAGCACAATCAATGCCACACCGATAATCGCCGAGTTACCCGCACACATACCGTCCATTCCATCGTTTAGGTTCGCCCCGTTGCTTACGGCGGCTACTACGAATATCGTCAGCAGCACGAAAAATATCCACCCCGCACGGTATTTGTTCTCCTCACCGAGAAATGAGAACATATCCGCATAATTGAAGTTGTGATGTTTTACAAACGGAATAGTCGTCTGCGTGGATTTCACCGCAGGTGTCTTGTCCACCACCGTGATATTGTTCTCCACGTGCGTGCGGACTACTTCATTCATTTTTACTTCCGGACTGTAACGGAGCGTCAGCCCCACTATCAAACCGAGCGTAACTTGTCCCGCAATTTTTATCCAACCGTTCAGTCCGTCTTTGTTGTGTCGGAAAGTCTTGATGTAGTCGTCGGCAAAGCCCAATGCTCCGAGTATCAACGTGGTGATAATCATCAGTATCATATACACATTGCTCAGTTTGCCAACCAAAAGGCATGGCAGCAATATGCTGACGATAATCACTATTCCGCCCATCGTCGGCACCCCTTTTTTGGCAACATTGAATGGGTCGGTTTTCTCGTCGCGCTGCGTCTCCGAGATATGCTTGCGTTTCATCAGGCTGATGAAATACTTGCCGAAATAGATACTTACCAGCAGTGCCAGTACGCCTGCCACTATCGCACGGAACGATATATATGTCATCAACCGCGCCCCGGGCAGTTCGCTGAAATATGTAAAGAGAGAATAAAACACTTTTTCTAATTATGAATTATGAATGAATGATGATGAATTAACGGCGTCTGCATGATAATTTATGACCGCCCTATGCTATTTGAATAATTTTTGGTCATATTTGGAGCAAAAATAAATGGCATATTTATGTTTTTTATAGAGCGAAATTTATGGCTAATTATATGTTCCCATAATAATTAACGTCTAATTACACGATAATCAACGTTCTTAATGTTTAGCAGTATTTCCGTATCACCTCGTGGTCGTCAAAGTGGTGCTTCACGCCTTTGATGATCTGGTAATCCTCATGTCCTTTGCCCGCTACGAGAATCACATCGCCCGCCTGCGCCAGCGTGCAAGCAGTCTTGATGGCGGTCTCGCGGTCTTCTATCACGAGCGTCTGCTTCAGTTCCTCCTCGCTCAGCCCCGCCTCCATATCGTGCAGGATGTCCATCGGTTCTTCGTCGCGCGGGTTATCCGAGGTGAGTATCAGTTGGTCGGAACCGCGTTTGGCTATCGCTGCCATCATCGGGCGTTTGCCCTTGTCGCGGTTACCGCCGCAGCCCACCACGGTAATCAGTCGGCTGCCCTTCTTGCGAATCTCGTTGATTGTCTGTATTACGTTGTCTACCGCATCGGGCGTGTGTGCATAATCGACAATCGCCGTCCACCCTTTTTCGCTGCGTATTGTCTCGAAACGTCCGTTTACGGGATGTAGCGTCGATAGTACCCGCAGCACTTCCGTCTTGTCGAACCCGAGGCACATCGCTGCTCCGTAGATACAGAGCAGGTTGCTCACGTTGAACCGCCCCACCAGCGGCACAAACACCTCCTGCCCGTTTATGTCCAACAGCATACCGTCGAACCCTTCTTCCAATATCTTCGCATGGTAGTCCGCTATCGCGCGGGTGGAGTAGGTATGTACTTTCGCGCGGCAGTTCTGGGTCATCACCAGCCCGTTCTTGTCGTCTTTGTTCGTAATGGCAAATGCCTCTTTTTTCAGTCCGTCGAAGAGGCGTTTCTTGGTATCACGGTAGTTGTCAAATGTCTTGTGGTAGTCGATATGGTCGCGCGTCAGGTTGGTAAACAACGCCCCGTCGAAATCCAGCCCCGCAATACGTTCTTGCGCAATGGCGTGGCTGCTCACCTCCATAAAGGCGTACTCGCACCCCGCATTCGCCATACGGCGCAGCAACCCGTTCAACTCAATCGCATCGGGTGTTGTGTGTGTGGCGGGTATAGCCTCGTCCTCCACATAGTTCACCACCGTCGAGAGCAGCCCCGCTTTGTACCCGAGTCCGCGCACCAATTTATAGAGCAGCGTGGCAATGGTCGTTTTGCCGTTTGTACCCGTTACTCCCACCAGCGTCAACTGCTTGCTCGGCTCGCCGAACCAACGGCTTGCCAGCAGACCGAGGGCGTGGTCGGTATTCTCCACGAGGATATAGGTCGTGCCATCGGTGGTCGCAGGCATATAATTCGTATTGCTCAGCACCACGGCGGCAGCCCCTTTTGCTACACACGAGGCAATGAACGTATGTCCGTCCACTGCCGTCCCCGCTTGCGCTACAAACAAATCGCCTTGTTCCACCTTGCGCGAGTCGAACTGTATGCCCGCTATCTCTTTGTCGGTAGTCCCGACTGTCTGCTTCACCTCTATGGCTTGCAGCAATTCCTTCAGTTTCATATCGTATGCAAAACTAATTCAACTAAATATAAAATTCTTTTTATTTCCTTTATTTCTCTCGCACCGCTTCGAAGTCGTATAGGAATAACAATCCTTAAGCCCTCTCTTTGAGGGGGGGGGAGTCCTATCTTTTCTCCAGCACCTTGTTCCCCTCTTTGTCAAATACATAGCACCCCGTGCTGGCCATCGTCTTTTCGGCAATTTTTCTTACCACCGTTCCGCAGTCCATGCCCGCATCGTAGGTTCCCCGTTTGCTTGGGTCGTTGATGACGCATATACACGTATATTGCGGGTCTTCTTCGGGGAAATAGCCCACAAAAGTCAGGCGGTGCCGGTTGCTTGTATAGCGTCCGTTTACGAGCAACTGCGCCGTACCGGTCTTACCTGCGATGTGTACCAGGTTGCTTTGCGCTTTGCGTCGCCCCCATGGGTTCACCGACGCTGTTCCCAAGCGGTTGTCCCATACTACGTCGTGCAACGCACCTTGTATATCCCGCAGCGTGGACGAACTGCAGATGGATGACTTTACCGTCTCTGTGCTGTAGCGTTCTACGGTCTCGCCATTCTGCTGTATCTCTTTTACCAATATGGGGCGGATCATTTTGCCGTCGTTGGCAATGGCGTTGTAAAACATCATCATCTGCATCGGACTCATCTCCACCGAATATCCGTACGACATCTTGCTCAGCGTTACCGTATCTCTCGGCACGTCAATGCGGTTTTGTTGCGCACCGGGTATCTCGCAATAGACGCTGTCTAATAACCCCATTTTGCCTATACGGTTCACAAATTTCTTTGCGCTCCCCTCGTAGGCGTGCGTAATCAGTTTTGCCATTGCGATATTGCTTGATACCGCCAAGGCTGAACGCAAGGTGTAAACCGTGTCGTGCGGGTGGGCGTCTTTGTGACGAACTTTGATATAGGTCCAACCGTCTTTATATACACGTACCGTGTCGTCTATATCCGCCTTGCCGTCGTCCAATGCTGCCATCATAGCAATGGTCTTGAAAGTCGAACCCGGTTCCACGCGTGTTACGGCGTGGTTCTTCATCTCGCAGTAGGTACCGTCGCTCGTGCGGTCGAGGTTCACAATGGCTTTTACCTCCCCCGAGTGCGTCTCCATCAGTATGCAGCAACCCCATTCACCATCTATTATACCCAACTGTTGTCGCAAGGCTTTCTCGGCTATATCCTGCAAATCAGTATCTATAGTCGTTACCACATCTAACCCGTCCTCGGCTTCTTCTATCGTTACATACTCCGTCCGTCCACCGATACGCTGACGCGCACTCATACCATCCGTGCCGCGCAGTTGCACCTCAAATGCCTTTTCCAAACCCGCATTGCCATATCCGTCATCGCCGTAGATGCTGCCTATCGTACGGCTTGCAAGATTACCGAAAGGCTTAATGCGCTTGTGCTGCGCCTCAAAAAGAATACCGCTTTTATATTTACCTAAGCATATCGGGTACGACTGTTCCAACCTGCGCTTCTGCAGGTAATCTATGCGCTTAGTGGTTACCTTCAAACGGCTCTTGCCGTTTTTGTATGCGTTGGAAATCAGTTGTTTGTATTCGTCGGCACTGCGGTCGCCTATTATGCTGCTCAGGTTGGCTGACAACGAGTCTATGCTTTCTTTATATAGTTTGCCGTTCTTTTCATGCAGTGCGGGAACACGCGTATCCATATAGATGTAGTATTGCGGCATACTGCTTGCCAGCAGGTTGCCGTTGCAGTCAAGGATATTACCGCGTGTGGCGCGAATAGGCTGATTCACCGCTACTTGCTTGTCTGCTATCGCCAACCAACGCTCGCTGTCAAACACCTGTATATAGACAATCTTGCCTATTACGGCTGCAAAACCCAGCGCAATCACACCGAATATCAGTGCAAAACGCAATATCGTATTTCTCTGCTCGTCCGACACGCCTAATTCTTAATTCATAATTCATAATTCATAATTCTTAATTAACTCTCACCGGTGGGGTCGTATTCTCTTTCAGGTCGCTGCCCCGTTCCTCCAAGGTGCGCACTATCTCCGATTGCCGTGTTGCATTCACCCATTTGGCACTGATAGTCAGATACTCAAACTTGGCATCCAGCATCTCTCTCTTTGTGTCGGTCAACTTGTGTTGCTGGTACATCGACTGATACCCTGCATAGATATAGACAAATACCATCACGATAATCAGCACAATCAGTTTGTACTGTTTGCGCAGCCCTTGGCTCATCAGTTTCTCTCCGTTGAGCCAACTCTGGATATCGTGCGTATTCATTGCCATAGGTCGTTATAGGATGCTTATAGGATAAACCTCAAAAGGTAAGGTGGATGGCAATCGTTTCTCATTCTGCAAGCCCCCTCTTTGAGGGGGTTGGGGGAGTCTTCTCCGCCACCCGCAGTTTTGCGCTGCGGCTTCTCGGGTTGCACTCCACCTCTTCTTCGCTTGCCGTCAGTCCTTTCTCTATCAGTTTGAATGGCGTGAGGATGTTCCCGTAGAAATCTTTCTCTATCTTGCCTTCTATGTTGCCTGATCGCAGGAAGTTCTTTACCAACCGGTCTTCCAACGAGTGATAGGTCAGTATCGCAATCCGTCCTCCGGGCTTCAGCAGGTCGCGTGCTGCCACCAGCATCTCGCGCAATGCTCCGAGTTCGTCATTCACCTCCATACGCAGTGCCTGAAACAGCCGCGCCATATCTTTTTTCATACCCGTCGGCACTTCTATCATCCCGTTGTGCATTGTGCATTGTGCATTGTGCATTGTGCATTGTACCAACTGCTCCGTCCTCGTTATCGCCTCTTTCTCCCGCGCCCGCACAATGGCTTTTGCTATCTGCCGCGAGTTCTTCATCTCCCCGTACAAATAGAGTACGCGTGCGAGTGCTTCCTCGCTGTACGTGTTCACAATGTCGGCAGCGGTACATTTGGCAGATTGGTTCATACGCATATCCAATGGACCTGCAAAGCGGAAACTGAACCCGCGCTCCGCCTCGTCAAAGTGGTGAAAACTCACACCCAAATCCGCCAGCAACCCGTCAATCTCTTCCACCCCGTAGTAGTCCATAAAATTCCTGAGGTATCGGAAGTTCCCGTGTACAAACTGCCACCGCGGGTCATCCAACAGAGAAACACCCGATTCTGTCTTCCCCTCTTTGAGGGGGACGGGGGGAGTCAGATTCTTGTATGCGTCCATATCCTGGTCAAACGAGAACAGACGCCCCTTTGCTCCCAACGCCGCCATAATAGCCCTCGAATGTCCGCCTCCGCCGAAAGTTACGTCCACATACGTCCCCTCGGGCTGTATCTTCAGTCCGTCTATCGTCTCCCCCAACATCGCCGGTATATGGTACACATTCTCCATAGTCTTATCCTTTCATCTTTTGTCTTATCCTGCTCGCCAAATCCTTCCGGTCAAGCCGTTTCTCGCCAAATTTGTCGGGACTCCATAGCGCAAACCTATCCAGCATACCTACAAACAACACGTCCTGTTGCGCCCCTATCGTCTCCAAGTTCTTCTTTTGTAGCAAGATACGTCCTTGGTTGTCCATATCGAGAAACTCGGCATCCGACATAAACTGCATCAGCAGCATCTGGTCTTCCGGATCCCATTCGTCCAACGCTTGGCGCAACTGTCCCACTTTCTCGTTCCATACCTGCTCGGGGTAGAATATCAGACACTCATTATCGGTATCACGGCGCATAACGATGCGTTTGCTTTCCGCCTCGTTCAGTATCTTCCGATACACGGCAGGAACGAAAATGCGCCCTTTCTCGTCCGCACGCGCCTCTATATTTCCGATAAATGTACTCATATTCAATAGATTGGAATTGATAGAACTACGAAAGAAGTACTCTGCATATTAATTGTTAATTCTTACTTGTTAATTGTAAAACCGTTGCAAAGATACAACTTTTATTTGAATTACCCCACTTTTCCCCACAAAAAAAATATCTACGCTCTTTTCAACAACTTTTCAACAAAACAAATATTGCTCAAATTGTACAGAATCAGTAAAATATATACTTTATAAACATTGTGGCGAAAAGTGGTGATAATTATTGCTGAAAAACCTCAATGTGGCACTTCCTACGCCCCCTTGTGCTACCAACTACGGTACAAACACGGTAGATATACGGTAGATATACGGTAGATACACGGTAGATATATGGTAGATACATGGTAGATACATGGTAGATAATGCTGTTTCTTACAGGTGTTTACTTATAAGTTGCCACCAGTATCCCGCCGGGGACGCAGACGCTGAAACTGATACGGCAATATATTCCGAAAGGAATTGATTTTTGCATACTTACGGAAGAATAGATACTGCAAATTCAATATAAGTTCAACCGAAGACTAAGAGAAAAATTAAATTTTATGACACCCGTTGAATGTTTTTCCAAATATTTTTGCTAACTTTGCACTCACTTGTTGAAAGAGTATACAACACAAAGTCCAAATCATAATCATTTTAATAAATCCATTTTGTATGAAAAAACTTTTTATTATGCCAATCCTCGCTATTGCGATGATTAGTTGTGCCCCGTTGGCAAAAACCTATCAGGCGGATGATTATCAGACTGCCGAGCCCGCCGTATCCGTATTATCGGCTGTGTATGCTGAATTGGATGTTACCCCCAAGCGTATCTCTTATGCGGAACGGGTGGAGAAAGACATTACCACAATGACCAATCAGGAGGTACAGCAGATGGTGGAGCAGGAGAAAAAGGTTACTATGGCGAATGCCATTCGCAAGTATGATGCAGACCTGCTTATTGCACCCAAGTTCCATATCTCTACCAAGGATAACCGTGTAATTATTATGGTAGAAGGTTATCCTGCCACTTACAAGAATTTCCGTAATGCTACTGCAGAAGATGCATGGATACTGCAAAAGGCGGAAACGGAAACCACTGCGCCTGCAACTAAAGGCAGCATATTTTCCAATTTGTTTCATAAATAAAGCATACTTGTATGAAAAGTATATATGGAATGATAGGTTTGCTGTGCCTCTGCTCTGTATCAGTTATAGCCGGCAAACATAAAGTGCTGGCTACGGATCCGGTTCGGCATACTGTGGTCAATGCGTCAGAGGTTACAGGTACGCAGGTGTCTGATGCTTCGCAAGGCATATACAAACATACCCCCCTGGACGTAGTGGCGCAAGAAAGTCAGACTGACCAATCCTCCGCTGTTTCCGAACCCGCTGCCGCCAAGGTGTATTTCACTATAGAGACAGTTACTGACCAAACCGAGATGGCTTCCGAGCAAGAACTGGAATGGATCAACCATGATGCAGCCGAGATATACAACCTGTATAGCAACAAGCATGATGGCATACTCTATAAGAGTTATCGTTTTGCAGCCAAGAAAATGTATGCTGCCCCTACTCGCAAGAATATCAATACGTTGTCCCGTATCAATAAGATAATGGTTAGTTGTGCCTATGACAGGCAACAGCAAAAAGTGCTTACCCAATCTCTTAAAAATACAGACACTACAGATGCCAACGCCATCATACGTATTTTTCTTGCAGAATAAAATGCAGAATAAAGTGTAGAATAAAG
>DKEG01000021.1:77745-86061 GCA_002452095.1 Bacteroidales bacterium UBA6828
TAAAGTGTAGAATAAAGTGTAAATAAAGTGTAACGACGATTGATTGTACTTAAAAAAACTCCCGCCTGACAAAGTCAAGCGGGAGTTTTTTTGTATAAGTAATAAAATTTACTTGCTCAGAACCAAAGCCACATTCACGGCGCAAGCCACGGTGCAACCTACCATCGGGTTGTTGCCGATGCCAAGGAATCCCATCATCTCTACGTGTGCCGGAACAGATGAGGAACCTGCGAACTGTGCGTCAGAGTGCATACGACCCATCGTGTCGGTCATACCGTACGAAGCGGGACCTGCAGCCATATTATCGGGGTGCAACGTACGACCTGTACCGCCACCTGAAGCCACCGAGAAATACGGCTTGCCGGCCTGGATACGCTCCTTCTTGTAGGTACCAGCCACAGGGTGCTGGAAGCGGGTCGGGTTGGTGGAGTTGCCCGTGATGCTGACATCTACGTTCTCGTGCCACATAATAGCCACGCCCTCACGTACATCGTCTGCACCATAGCAGTTCACTTTTGCACGTGGACCATTCGAGTATGCCTTGCGGCGTACCTCTTTCAGTTCGCCCGTGTAGTAGTTGAACTCAGTCTGTACGTAGGTGAAGCCGTTGATACGGCTGATAATCATGGCAGCGTCTTTGCCAAGACCGTTGAGAATGATGCGGAGCGGCTTCTTGCGCACCTTGTTCGCCATCTCGGCAATCTTGATGGCACCCTCGGCAGCAGCGAAACTCTCGTGTCCTGCGAGGAAAGCAAAGCACTCGGTGTTCTCGTGAAGCAGACGTGCTGCCAAGTTACCGTGACCAAGACCTACCTTGCGGTCGTCAGCCACGCTGCCCGGGATACAGAAAGCCTGCAAACCGATACCGATAGCCTCGGCAGCCTCGGCGGCGTTCTTGCAACCTTTCTTCAGTGCGATGGCACTACCTACCACATACGCCCACTTGGCGTTCTCGAAGCAGATGCGCTGCGTCTCCTCGCACGTGAGGTAGGGGTCCAAACCATATTGCTCGCAAATCTGATTTGCTTCTTCAATGCTCTTGATACCATTGGCATTCAAGGCTGCCAAGATTTGCTTCTCGCGACGGTCTTGGCTTTCAAATTGAACTGGACGAATCATAGTCTTACTCCTTTCTTGGGTCAATAGATTTCACTGCGCCCTGCTCTTTGGTCGTGCGACCATAAGTGCCGGTTACTTGTTTGAGAGCCTCATCAGCGGGAACACCTTTCTTGATAGCGTCCATGAATTTGCCCATGTGCACATATTCGTAGCCGCATACCTCGTTGTCCTCGTCGAGGAACTGTTTGGTGATATAGCCTTCGGTCAGTTGCAGGTAGCGTACGCCTTTCAATTTCGTGGAGAAGAGCGTTCCGTTTTGGCTTACCAACCCTTTGCCCAGGTCTTCCAAGCCTGCACCGATAGCCAAGCCGCCCTCGGAGAAAGCCGACTGACTACGACCGTAAACAATCTGGAGGAACAACTCGCGCATAGCGGTGTTGATAGCGTCGCAGACGAGGTCGGTGTTCAGTGCCTCAAGAATGGTCTTGCCCGGCAGAATCTCTGCTGCCATAGCAGCCGAGTGGGTCATACCCGAACAGCCGGTGGTCTCAATGAGAGCCTCTTCGATGATACCGTCTTTTACGTTCAGCGTCAGTTTGCAGGCACCCTGTTGGGGAGCGCACCAACCCACACCGTGGGTCAAACCTGAAATGTCTTTGATCTCGGTAGCCTTCACCCACTTGCCCTCTTCTGGGATGGGAGCCGGTCCGTGATTCGGACCTTTGGCTACAACGCACATTTCTTGTACTTCTTTACTGTAAATCATGTTTATTGTGGTTTATTGTATTGTTTGTATTTTGCAATACGTAACTTTTTACCCCGCAAAGATACGGCGATTTTTTGAATTATACAACAAAAAAGCGCAAAACGCCCACTCCACTTTGCGAAATAACTCCGTGAACCTCTCGGCATAGTCGGCTGAACAACCCGATAATCACCCGATGAAGTCAGCATCAGGGTATATAAAAGGTACGTATCGAATCGCATACGTGGCGGGGATTGCGAAGCAGAGGACGGGTGGAGTAGAAACACTCGCCCGTTATCTCGGGTATGGTGCGGTTGAGGCGCATCTGGCGGCTGATTTCGTTGCCGGTGCGCCAAGCCGCAGTTTCTTTTTGCCCCTCAAGGCGATAGGGTGCCATACCGATATAGAGTTTGCAGCCTGCGCTATGCTCCGCCCACCAGTGTGCCAGCACCTCGTAGTCGGCGGCGGGCTTGCCTATCTCCCAGTAGAGTTGGGGCATTACATAGTCAATCCACCCCTCTTGCATCCACAGCAGCACATCGGCATAGAGGTCGTCATAGTTGGTGATTCCCGCCCTGGTGGCACTGCCGTTGACCGAATCACGGCTCAGGTTGCGCCAGACGCCGAAAGGCGAGATACCGAACTCCACTTCGGGCTTGAGTGATTGGATGGCTTGGTGTATCTCCCGGATAGCCATATTCACGTTGTTGCGCCGCCAGTCGGCTATGTTGTCGAACCCGCGCGGGTTGTCCTTGAAGGTCTGCGTATCGGGTATCTGCTGTTTGCCTGCGGGGTAGGGATAGAAATAGTCGTCCATGTGAATGCCCTGTATGTCGTAGCGGCTCACGATGTCTTCCACCACCATACAGATCCAGTCGCGTGTATCGTCCAAACCGGGATTGAAGTACCACTGTCCGTTGTATTGCCAAAACCATTCGGGATTGCTTTTGAATATGTGGTTCTGCCACATAGCCGTAACAGGTGCTTTGGCGAGATTAACACGGTAGGGGTTGAGCCATACGTGTACATCCATATCGCGCTTGTGCGCCTCTTCTGTCACAAACTCCAGCGGATCCCATTCCGCTTGTCCGCCCCATACGCCTTGACTGCCTGTCAGCCAGTTGCTGATCGGCTCCAATTCCGACAGATAGAGCGCATCGGCAGTAGGACGCACCTGAAAAATGATAGCATTGATACCTATACTATGCAACGAATCCAAGAGGAAAAGCATCTCCTCCTGTTGTTTCCCGGTGTTGCCTACCGCCTCGGGTGTGGGCCAGTCGATATTCGCCACAGTGGCAATCCACGCTCCGCGAAACGTGATGCGGTCGTTTGCCGGCAGGCTGTCCGCCTGACCGTACATACTGGTATAAACCAACAACAAAAACAGGATGCCGCAAATTCGTTTCATATACTTTGGAAAAATAGTGTGCATTACGCATTGTGCATTACGCATTGTACAACCCCGTCCTCTACGTGGAAAACCCGTGCTTCGGGGTTCGGACGGAGGATGTCGGTAAGGTGCTGGCGGTCGGTGTCGGTGATGAATATCTGCCCGAAGCGGTCGCTGTTCACCAGGCGCACGATACGCTCTACCCGCTCGCTGTCCAGTTTGTCAAATATGTCGTCCAGCAGCAGAATCGGTTTGCCGAGATAGAGTGCTTGTGCCAGTTTCATTGCCAGCAGGTAGGTCTTCTGTTGCCCCTGCGAGCCGACACGCTTCAGCGGATATTCGCCCAGTAGCATCTCAATCTCGTCCTTGTGAATACCCTGACTGGTCCAGCCGAGTATCAGGTCGCGCTGCCGTGTGCGTGCGTATGCCTCCGGCAGGTTGCGGTCGGACAACTGACTGATATACTGCAAACCGACCGTCTCTTTGCCTCCGGAAATCTCGCTGTACATCTCCTGGAACAGCGGAATAAACTGTTCCACAAAGACGGTCCTCTCCTTATATATATATTCTGCCAATGGGGTCATCTGCATTTCCAGTACCTCGAACAAGTCCCATGGCACTTGCTCCTGCTCGGCATATTGTTTGAGCAAGGCATTGCGCTGTTTGAGCAAGGCATTGTATCGGCTCAGTTGCTCGAGATAGGTCTTGCTGCATTGCGAGATGACCACGTCCAGAAACCGCCGCCGCTCCTCGCTGCCGTCTTCTATCAACGCCCCGTCCTGCGGACTGACCATCACCAGCGGTATTAAGCCGATGTGGTCTATCAGGCGTTTGTAGTCTTTCTTGCCAAGCCGGAACTGCTTCTTCTGCCCCCGCTTTATCCCGCACGAGATAAGGATTTCCTCCTCTTCGTTGTGCATTGTGCATT
This sequence comes from Bacteroidales bacterium UBA6828, assembly GCA_002452095.1. Taxonomy (GTDB): domain Bacteria; phylum Bacteroidota; class Bacteroidia; order Bacteroidales; family Paludibacteraceae; genus Colicola. The sequence continues at coordinate 81,871 of DKEG01000021.1, forward strand.
GTGCATTATGCATTGAATATGCCCCCTGCACCATGGCCATATCTTCGCCGTGGGTGATGTTCATCGAGTCGGTGGCGTTGTAGGCGGACTTGGCAAAACTGAGCAGATAGATGGCATCAAGGATATTGGTTTTGCCCTGTCCGTTAAGTCCGACAAAGCAATTCAGTTTCTCCGCAAAGCCCAACTGTGCCTCGCGTATATTCTTGTAATTGAGTATGTTCAGTTCTCGGAGAAACACTTTTTCTAATTAGGAATGAATAATTATGAATTAGGAATTAAAAGAGTATCGGATAAATTCTCATAATTCCTAATTCCTAATTCATAATTCCTAATTCGTAATTATGCATATAACTCCACGTCCTCTCCGGTGATCGTACTGCCGGCAAGGATGATAAGACGTTCTACTACGTTGCGCAACTCGCGCACATTGCCCGTCCACTCGCGTGCCTGTAATGCCGCAATGGCATCATCTGCAAAAGTCTTGGTGGCAATACGCTGCTCGCTGCATATCTGTTCGGCAAAATAACTGACCAGTAGCGGAATATCGCTCACGCGCTCTTTGAGGCTCGGTACGTGGATAGGGATGACATTCAGGCGGTGGAATAGATCCTCACGGAAACGTCCGGCGGCAATCTCGCATGGCAGGTCTTTGTTGGTGGCTGCCAGCACACGTACATTCACTTTGATAGGTTTGTCGCTGCCTACGCGGGTAATCTCGTTTTCTTGCAGCGCACGCAATACCTTGGTTTGCGCTGCCATCGACATATCGCCGATCTCGTCGAGGAAAAGCGTGCCTCCGTCGGCTTGCTCGAACTTGCCCGCACGGTCTTTGATGGCTCCGGTGAACGAACCCTTGATATGCCCGAACAGTTCGCTTTCGATCAGTTCGCTCGGTATAGCGGCGCAGTTTACCTCCACCATCGGTTTGTCTGCACGGCTGCTGCCTTCGTGGAGCAAGCGTGCCACCACCTCTTTGCCCGTGCCGTTGGCACCTGTAATCATCACACGCGCCTCGGTAGGAGCCACTTTGTTGATGATTTCGCGCACATGCTCAATGGCACTGCTCTCGCCTATCATTTGGTTCTTTTGCTGTGCTACTTTCTTGCGCAGGCTGCTTATTTCCTGTTTGCCGCGCCCTACCTCTACGCGCAGGTTCTTCTGCTCGAGGGCGTTTTTGATAGTGATGAGCAGGCGGTTGAGGTCGAGAGGCTTTTCGATAAAATCATACGCCCCTTTTTTGAGGGCTTCCACGGCGGTTTCGATGTCGCCGTGCCCCGAAATCATTACGACCGGGCAATCCACATAGGTCTCGCCCTCGGCGGGTTGTTTGAGTGCCGTGAGCACCTCTATGCCGTCCATCTCGGGCATTTTGACATCGGAGAAAATCAGGTCGTACTCGCCTTGCCGGGCTTTTTCCAACCCTTTCTTCCCATCTTCAGCCACATCTACGGTGTGTCCCTCGTCGCCCAAAATCTCTTTGAGCGTATTGCGTATAGCCCGCTCGTCGTCTATCACTAATATCTTTGCCATATCATATCTTTGTTTCCGCTGCAAAGTTACACATTTTTCCGCACTCCCGCAAGAGTCTCAAAAAAGTCCTTAAAGTCTTGAAAGACCTTAAGGACTCTGTTATCCTGACCATAATAAAAAAAGAGGATTGTCTCACGACAACCCAATCTTTTTACTTAACCTTAAATCTAATACCATGAAAAACACAGTGCAAAAGTACGGCATATTTTTGATATAGCCAAATAAAAAGCAAGAAAAATATGTTTTATAGCATATTTTTGTGCATTTTGCAAAGTGAGTGTGTCAAAAACGGGTGCTGTATTAGTAGTTTTGGCATATCCATGCAGCCAAAAAACGGTCGTAGATACTATATATACCATCCGTTTGCGTAATTAAGTCGTCAGCCAACAGAGCCTTTGCCGCGGATTGTACCGAACTGGCAGAGGGTAGGTTGTAGCACTTGATAAATTCGCTCGAAGTGATATTCTGTGCTTTGCCTGCTTTGGCAATCGCTTGCAGCAGTTGCTTCTGCTTGGTCGGTACTTTGTCCATCAGTTCACGGAATGCCATCTGCTGGCTTTCTACGATATTCAGGAATGCCACTTCTATTGCCTCTGTTGTACAACAGACCCCCGCGGGTGTAATGGCAAACAGTTCGTTCATCATCATTTGTATAAACCATGATATGCCGTCAAAGCGGTGATATACCGCTTCTACGACCCTGCTCTCAACTTCTTTTCCTGCCTTGTGAAACAGCCGTTGTGCAAATTCGGTATAGGTATCCAAGGGAATCGGTTCCAACCCCATAATGATAGTGCTTTGGTAAAAAGGCTTTGTCGGGGACAGGAACATCTGCGACATCATGTGTCGTTTGCTGCCGGCGAATATAAACTGTGCATTGTGGCAATGTTGTATGTGGGTGCGCAGTATGGCTTCCACGGCTGTTTCGTCGCGATACTTTGATATTTGCTGGAACTCGTCAAATGCAATCAAACAGGGCTTGTCGGCGGTGTCAATGTAGGAAAAAATCTCCTCCAGTGTGGTCTTGGGGGCAGTAATATCTCCTAACGACAGGTCAAGGGTGGGGACACCCGACAGATTGTCAAACTTAACGCCTACTTGCAAAGAGCGGATTACTTGGAAAAAACGCTCTTTCCATTGGGTGTTGCGCGGTTTGAGTTGGTTGTATATATTGTTGGCAAACAGGTAGATCATCTCCGAGAAGGAGCGTGTGCCATAGATGTCAATAAAAAATGTATAGTATTGCTCCTGTATCTGTGTTTGCCCGAAAGTGTGTTCGATCAGCCCTGATTTGCCCATACGCCGTGGCGAAATCAGAGCCACATTGCGCCCGTTGGTCAAGTGTTTGGTCAGCGTGGCGGTTTCTTCTATGCGGTCGCAGAAATACTCGGGCGATACATATCGCCCGACAATAAACGGGTTTTGCGGTTTGTAAGTCATATCGAATGTGGATTATTGAAACTATGATTATTGAACTTTCAATAATGGTGCAAAGGTACGACTTTTTTGCTGTATGTGCAAGTGGTAAAATGTTTTAGATTAGAATGCAAGTTAATAAAAACAATGCAGGCAGCCCGAAAGGCAGCCTGCATAAATAGATATGTCTCTGCGGATTACTCTACGACAGCACCTACAGCGTTGTATTTCACGCCATTGCGAACAATAACAAGTTGTCCGTTCTCAATCATCTTAACGGCTTTCTCTGCAACGGTGGTATTGTTGATAGCAGTGTTATTGATTTTCTCAACGGTAGCACCTGCTTGGAAACCAATGCTGCGATCGCCTTTGGAGGTCGTACGCACGCCCAACTTACCTGTAACAGCAATTTTGTCGCCTTCTGCCACACCCGGAGCGGCAGGAACACCACGAAAAACCTCAAGAGTGGAACCTTTTTGCGCTCCCGCTTCAGCACCAAAATAGAATGATTGGTTTTTGTGTTGGTCGCTGTACTCATAAGCCAAAGTAACAATACCTTCTACACGATAGGTTTTCTCGGAGTATGTGCTGTCAGCCATACCCTCGCAGAGTGTGATGGCATCTGCCATAGAGATTTCTTCTGCTTCAATAGCGGGATTGTCAGATTCTCCCTCATAGATAGTTACGGACTTTACCTCCCATGTAGGGCATACACTGGTCGTGCTTACATAAACAAGAGCCAATTGAATGTTTTTACCTGCGTATTCGTCAATGACCGCTTCGTCATCTTGGAAAGTCCATGATGTACCTGCGGGCATTCCGATAGTGATGTCCTTCCATGTTGCACCTTTGTCGGCGGAAACTTTCAGTTTGAGGTTTGTTGCAGCACCTTTGTTTACTGCTTGGTTTAGTTTGATAGTGGCTTTTTTCGCTGCTGTCAAATCAATTTCCGGCGAAATGAGCCACGACTCTGCTGCTTTTGCACTACCTACGTATGCACTGGCTTTCATATAACTGCTTCCGTTATATGTATCCAATTTCCAGACCCAAGTTAAACCATCTCCGAGTTCCTTGTTGTCAATAGTCCAGCCGGCTTGATCTGTCGTGAAGTCAGCCTTGTACAGGTCTGCCGCAAAAAGCGTTATGCTTGTGCATACAGCCAATGCCAATGAGAAAAATTTCTTCATACTAATTGTAATTTTATGGGGTTAATAAATATGCTGTCGCATAAAAACGACCGTTTTC
>DKEG01000055.1 GCA_002452095.1 Bacteroidales bacterium UBA6828
ATTACATATAGAAACAAATACCAAAAAAAAATATCAAATATGTTCAAAAATATACCGGTTCAATTTTATTTCCTACTCATCGACCATATGAGAGAACTATTATCCTTGTGTTTGCTTGTAATGTTGCCTGTAGCCGGATACGGCTATGACGCGAAGATTGACGGCATCTATTATAACTTGAAAAGCACTAATCATACCGCTACGGTAACCTACCGAGACCAGAACTATGTTTCCTACGCCGGTGAGGTGGTTGTTCCCGACAGCGTGGAATACAACGGAGAGACATATACGGTAACCGCCATCGGAGCCTATGCATTTAAGGCTTGCGGCTCGCTGACAGCCGTTTCGCTGCCAAACAGCATCACCAATATCTACAACCATGCTTTTGGAAGTTGCTCCGCTCTGACAGAAATAGTCATTCCACAGAATGTAAAGCAGATATATGACTGCACGTTTGAGTATTGTACTTCATTGACATCAATTACCCTGCCCGAAGGCTTAACCGGTATCGGGAGTTCCGCTTTTGAGTTCTGCACATCTCTACAAACTATTGAATTACCACAGGGTCTGACATCCATAGCCGCTTCGGCTTTTAATAAATGCCAGTTGCTAGGAGAAATCACCATTCCGGACGGAGTAACCAATATAGAAGACAGGACATTCAATGGATGTTCGGCTTTAAGAGCGGTAAACCTGCCCAAAAATTTGGTAGGCATTGGCGAAGGGGCGTTTGAGGAATGTTCGTTGCTGACAAGCGTTACGCTACCGGCAAGCATAACTATCATCGGGAATGGTGCATTTACCTCTAAGGCATTAACCGTTACGGTATTGGGCGAAGATCCAGCAGTATTAAGCAACAATGCATTTGACAAAAGCACATTGTTCTTGGTGCCGGATGTGGACAGATACAAGGCTGCGTGGTCGGGATATGATTTTATTGCGCCACTGAATGGTGCCGCAGCCACTGTTCATTTGGAAGCGATGTCCGACAAGTCAGCATTGCAGCATACATTGGGGTTGGACAGCCTGAAAAAGATCACCTCACTGACCATCAGTGGCACGATTAACGGTTACGACATAATGATGATGCGCAACCAGATGCCGAACCTATTGGATATAGACCTGCGGGACGCTCGGATAGTAGCCAACGACTACGAATATACCCAAGGGTATCACTCGAAACAAGATACGCTGACGGCATACTCTTTTACAGGGACGGGGACACATATCCGCAAAGCGGTGTTGCCGAACAGCGTGGTTTGGATAGAGCAGAATGTGTTTAATACCCCTTATTTACGGGAAATTGTGTTACCCGAGAATTTGCTTGCGATAGGCGACAGCACGTTTTATGGTTACTCGGCTCTGCACTCGGTTACACTCCCCGAGACGCTCACCACTATCGGCAAATCGGCATTTCAGGGGGCAGGATTGACCGCTGTTGCCATTCCTGCGAATGTAGAGCGTATTGGCGAGCAAGCCTTTGCAGGAGGTGTTGTAAGAGCAGCCCATTCCGGTCCTTCGCCCGATAATATGGTGAATAGTTATGGAACAAATAACAATATGGAAAGCAACTTTCCATTAGACAGACCCTATTCCGGCGGAGCATTACTGACGCTATCCATCCCCAAAAACTCGAAACTAAAAGCCATATCGGCATTTGCTTTTGCAGGAAACAATAATCTCCGAAATGTTTCTATAGTATGCGACAGCATACAATCCATAGGCATTGGGGCTTTCTATTATTGCTATTTAGACACTGTCATTCTGCCGCCACACCTGACAGAACTAAATACGCTTTCTTTCGGAGGATGCACGGGGTTGAAGTTTGTAGCGATGCCCAACACGCTGACCGAGGTGGCTGCAAATGCGTTTGTGGGGTGCAAGAACTTGGATAATATACAATTTCCGAAGAAACTGCAGAAGATAGGGCATCATGCGTTTGCAGACTGCACCAATCTGCGCAATGTGGATATACCCGGGTTGGTAACGGATATAGAAGACTATGCGTTCAAAGACTGCCAAGTGAAAAGCGTATATAGTTATCTGTTCGACCCATTCACGATCGGTCAGAACACGTTCTCGCCTTATGCGAATGCGAATGCGACACTCTATGTACCGAATGTGGAAGACACGGAGATGAAATACCTGTACGACACACAATGGTCGCAGTTTCTCCACCGCGAGCGAATGGACAAGGATTTTGTATATGACGATTTCTACGGCACAGGGGACATCACCATACGCTGCGAGGACGACCCGCTGAAGGGGAACCCGAATGCGTTGCTGTACCCGGGTGCGGGACTGACGATAGAGGACGGCGAATGCGACACCACCGGGATAGGCAACATAGTGATCGGCAGCGATGGCGATGAGGCGTGGGGGGCAGTGATAGCGGGGTGCAACCTACGTGTGGACTCGCTGATACAAAACATCAGCATTATGGGCAAGAAATGGTATTTCCTGGGTTTTCCGTTTGAGGTGCGCATAGCGGATATACACGCCAATGCGAAATACGTCATTTACGAGTACGACGGTCAGATACGCGCCGAGAGGGATACGACCGGCTGGAAACGCATACCGGCAGGGCAGGAGTATCTATACCCCGGGCACGGCTATATCTTCCAATTCAACTTTGCGCTAAGCGGTGATATATCGATAGTGGTTCCTGCACCCGATTTCTGCCAACTCATCGAGAAAATTATTCTGAAATACTTCCCTGCGGACAAGGCGAACAACTCGAGTTGGAACTATGCTTCCAATCCGTTTTTGGGGTACTACAACATAGACGACCTGAACCTGAGCGCACCGATCACGGTATGGGATGTAGCGACAGGCAACTATCGCACCGTGCGCCCGGGCGATGACGAGTACTATTTCTCGCCCTACGAGGGCTTTTTCCTGCAAAACGCAGACAAGAAGGATGCAGAACTGACCTTTGACCGCAGCAAGGCGATGACCAAGCAGCAAATGGACGAGCAGCGCAGACAACACAAACAAGCCGCAGCACGTACACCACGCGAGGAAACAGGACGGCGGTTGATAGAGTTGAGCCTCGGTTCGGAGACAGCGAGCGACAAGACCCGCATCGTGATTAACGACGGGGCATGTTTGGGGTATGACATGGGGGCGGACGCAGCAAAATTTATGACCACGGACAACAGCATACCGCAAGTATTCTCCTACGACAATGACAATATAGAGTATGCCATCAACGAGCGTCCGATGGGTACGGGAACGATAGAATTAGGCGTGCGCCTGCCGAAAGCGGGTATGTACACGATCTCGGCAATGCGTATGGACACCGCGTTTTATCTGCTTGACCGCGAGCAAGACCGATTACATGATTTTGCAGACGGCGACTATATATTTTCCGCGGGGGCAGGTATGCATACGAACCGTTTTGCGCTTGTAAGGAGCCGTACCCCGCAGGGCATAGACAACACCGCCGATGATGTACGGGTAGAACCCACCGAGAACGGGCTGTATATACAGGGTAGCAAGTCGGTGGAAGTATATAACGCAGCGGGTGTATTAGTTGCTACAGGAAACGGTGTGCTGCCGTTGCCAACAGGCGTGTATATGGTGGTGGCAGGCAGCAGGACGATAAAATGTGTGGTTAAGTAAGGTTCGGGGTGAGATAACGAAAACTGATAGAACAAAACCGGCTTTACCTTTCTTGCGGCACAATATGTGCCGCGCTTGAGATTGATGCGAAAGTATATATCATTCATATATCTGTGCCTTGTTGCGCTTGTGGGAACACAGCCCACAGGGGCGCAACAAGAGGACGACTTTGACCCCGTCCTACCGCCCGACCCCACTGCCGCATACAGGGTAAGCGTGAGTGCCGAACCCGCAGAAGGAGCCATAGTATCCGGGGGTGGTGCGTTTGCCGCAGGCGCAAGCGTAGCCATCAGTTGTACACCGGCGGAGGGTTATAGGTTGGACTATTGGACGCAGGACGGCATACGTTACTCCAAAGAGACGAATTTCACCTATACGGTTACACCTAAGAATACGGCTTTTGTGGCGCATGTGGCGAAGATAGCGGCACACAGACTGAACCTTGTGTCCAATACAGAAGGGGCAGGCACGTTGACGGGTGCGGGGGATTATTATCCGAACAGCGTAGTGGAGATAGGCTGCACGCCCCATACGGATTATCATTTCCAGTACTGGTTGCAAGACGGGGAGGTCTATTCGTATGAAAAGGAGTGTACCTATACAATGGGGGACAGCGATGCGACCCTGACAGCGGTGTTCAGTCATACTCCGCATTACACTGTTTCGGTCGCACCCGATGACCCTCAGGCAGGAGAGGTGTCCGACAGAGGCGGGCGGTATGCTCCCGGCGAGGAAATAGAGATTTCCGCCACTGCCTATACGGATTATGTATTTTCGCACTGGACACTGAACGGAGCGTATCTGACCGACCAAGCCACATTCACTTATACAGTGGGAGACTATGATGCCGAGTTGGTGGCGGTGTTCGACTTTGACCCGCATTACCCGGACGACCCTGCCACCGAACTGACCAGTACGGTACGGTTGGTTTGCGAACCCGACGGGGCAGCCCAACTGAACCTGCCCACGGAAGCCCGATACCACGAGGGCGACACGATGATTATCCGAGCCACGATGAATGCGGGTTATGCGTTTGACGGGTGGTACAAAGGCAATGAATTGGTGTCCCCCACCCCAGTATTTCCCTATATAGTCGGGACGAAAGATGCGATGTTTACCCTGCGGGCAGAGCGGATTATCTACAGCCGGCTGGAACTGGTTTCCGCCCCAGAGGATGCGGTAACGTTCAACCTCAGTTCGGGACGCACATACCCCTCCGGCACGACACTAAGGCTGCGTGCTGCGGTGGCTTTCGGCTATGTGTTCGACGGGTGGTACGAAAAGGATTCACTGCTTTCCAAAGCAATAGAATTGCCTTATACTATCGGGACAGAGGATGTTACGCTGACAGCCAAAGCCGTGCCCGCAGACCCCGATGACGAATTTGACCCGCTGCACCCCGACGACCCCGCAATGAAAGCCGTACATATCCATGCCGTATCTGCCAACAGGGCTATGGGGAAAGCCTACGGTTCGGCAATATGCGTAGAGGGCAAGCAGGTGGAGATAGGTGCCAAAGCCGCCTACGGATATAATTTTGCACATTGGAGCGACGGCGACGATGATGCGGTGCGCACTGTAGTTGCCGTCCAAGACACCACCTACACGGCGTTCTTTGCACCGAAGATATTCAGTTTGACCGCTATGCCGGCGGACACAATGATCGGACGCGTAACGGGCGGTGGCAATTATCCCTATCGCACCGATGTGATGCTACGTGCTATACCCGAAGAAGGCTATCGTTTTGTGCGCTGGTCGGACTATAATACGGACATAGAGCGTAAGGTGCGCCTCACCTCTGACACCCTCTTTACCGCTTATTTCGAGGCTATCCGCTATACTCTGACCGTAGAGAGTGCGACACCGGAATTGGGACAGACAAGCGGCGGCGGTGTGTATGCGCCCAACGCCACAGCCGTGATAACAGCCACGCCGAAAGGCAGCAACCGTTTTCTGCAATGGGACGACGGCAACACGGACAACCCGCGCAAAGTAAAGGTAACAAGCAACAGAACTTATATCGCACTATTTATAAACGGGACACTGATGCCTACCTATATAGGAGACCAATCCGATGCTGACAGCACATATAAGATATTGATAGGCAATCAGATATATCTTGTACGCAATGGAGTAATTTATGATACGACAGGCAGGCGGATAAACTGACAGGATGATAGAACAGCAAAAGAACAGGCTGCCCGACAGGACAACCGCATCAAAATAATAGCATAATTAGTATGATTCAGGAAGAATAAGTGTAGGGTAATACTATTTTCTATACAAAACGTTACTCATATTGAACGACGCGGGACGATAAAGAGTTCTACTCAGCCCACGGGCTTTTGTATCGCTTCGACACTCAGTGCGCCTGTGGCGCATAACAATGCGAGACGCGTCGTCTCCCATACATAGCAAATCTATTCAGTTTGTACCAAACTGCCCGCGGACGGGGCGTCCGCGTCTCCGGCGATGCTATTACAATATAATTTGGCGTATGGGTCATTTTGCAGGCTGATTTCTTTGTATTTTACCGATATATAGTATCTTTGTAGCATTCAAAATCCCTAAAATTCACTTCTATCCGGCTCTACGCCCATAGCAGCAATACACAAAGAAAAATAACACGCTGCGCAAAAACGCAGCGTGTTATTTTTCTTGTCCAACAGTCGGGATAGCGAGATTCGAACTCACGACCTCCTGCTCCCAAAGCAGGCATTCTAACCGGGCTGAACTATATCCCGAATGCTCTATATCTCAAAAGCGATTGCAAAGGTACGGTTTTTTTTTGAAATATGCAAGCGGGGGAAAGAATTAACAATTAAAAATTAACCATTAACATACCACTCCGGACTTGCTATCCACCTGACATCCACCTGACATCCACCTGACTTTTCAATGCACAATGCGTAATGAAATCCTATCCACAGGGAAAGGGGAGGGAAATTATGAATTATGAATTATGAATTATGAATTGCGTATTAGTCGAGCATATCGCCGAAGTTGTTGCTCAGTTGCACCATCTGGTCGTACTCCTCTGGCGAGAGGTCATAGAAATAGAAGTTGCGCGGGTCAACCGGCTTGTCCTGGTAGCGCACCTCATAGTGTAGGTGCGGTCCGGTAGATTTACCCGTATTGCCCACAAGAGCAATTACCTCCCCCCTTTTTACCTTCTGCCCCTGGCGTACCAACGACTTATACAAGTGGGCATAGAGCGTGGTGTATCCGAAACCGTGGTTCACGACCACTGTGTTGCCATATCCCTGCCGCCATCCGACAAACTCGATCTTCCCGTTGCCCGTAGCATAGACATCGGTGCCGACGGGGGCGGTAAAGTCCATACCCGAGTGAAAACGGCGCACATGATAGACAGGGTCGATACGCACTCCGTAACCGGACGCTACACGCTTGAGGTTCTGATTGAGGACGGGCTGAATAGCGGGGATATTCTCCATACGCACCTCCTGCGTTTTTGCCAGTTCGAGCAGTTCGTCATAGGAGCGTGCCTGCGTGTAAATCTCGCGCTCCAGCACATCTACTTTCTGCGTCAAGTCGCTCACCAACTGCGAGTTGGTCATCTTGGCTATCGAATCATAATAGGCAATACGCCGGGTGGCACCCGTGCGGACATTGAGCGGGATAGGTTCTGCGCCGAAGAGGACACGATAGAGGTTCTCATCGCGTTGCCCGAGGTCCTGCATCACCACCTGCATCTGATCCACCTGCTTGCCAAGCAATTCCACCTGCGCCTCGAGGTTCTTGTTTTTCTGCCTAAGTTGCGCCTCGCGCGGCGAAGGGAAGAAATAGAAATAGACCAGAAAAAAGACGATACCCAAACAGATACCGCCAATCAGGTACCAGCCCGACCGCCGCAGCCAATAGATCAGACCATGCTCAATGCGCTCAAGGGCAAGGGTTTCAGGATTTATGTGATACTTTTTTTTCATTTTTCCACCAGAAGAAGTATTGGTTTTGTTGCTTTTTCTCTTGCTCGGTACGCGCCACATAGACCGGTTTCATAGTGTAGGGATTGAGCCCGGTATAGAACATAGTGGTAGAAAGGGTCATCGGCGTAGGGGTGAAATCCTGCACCTGCTCGGGGTGGTAGTGCATCCGCTTTGTCCACTCGGCCAGGTTTGCCATATCGCGATTGGTACAACCGGGGTGAGAAGAAATAAAATAAGGTATGAGTTGCTGCCGCAAACCCGCCTCCTCGTTGATACGCAGGAAGAAATAGCGAAATTGCAGGAAATACTCCCACGAGGGTTTGCGCATCAGGCGAAGCACTTCGGGCGAAGTATGCTCGGGCGCCACCTTGAGCCGCCCGCTCACATGGCGGGTAATGAGTTGCCGCCCGTACTCCTCCGACATCAGGTCGTAGCGCACGCCCGACCCGACAAAAGCGTGGCGGACATAGGGCAACTTGTCCACCGTGCGGTAGATATCCAACAGCGGACGGAAATCCTGATTGAGGTTCTTGCAGATTTGCGGTTGCAGGCAACTCGGTCGGGCGCATTTCTCGCACAAAGAGCGGTCTTTGCCGTGCATACCGTACATATTCGCCGATGGTCCGCCGAGGTCGCTCAGCACACCTTTCCAATCGGGCAGCGTCTGCAAATGCTCTATCTGGCGCAGGATGGACGCTTTGGAGCGGGAAGTGATCTGCTTGCCCTGGTGCGCAGAGATAGTACAGAACGAACAGCCGCCGAAACAGCCGCGGTGCATACAGACCGAGAAACGGATCATCTCGTAGGCGGGTATGCGCTTGTCCTTGTATTTAGGGTGCGGGAGGTATTGAAAAGGCAGGTCGTAAATCCTGTCCAACTCCTCCGTGGTCATCGGTTCGTAGGAAGGATTGACCACTACGAAGCGTTTGCCTACCGGCTGTATGAGTGTCTGCTGATGTATCTTGTTGCTCTCGGTCTCGATGAGACGGAAATTCTCCGCATGGCAGCGTTTGTCCCGCACCGCATCCTCATGGCTGTGCAGGAGAATGGTATGTTCGTCGGCAGGCGGCTGCCGGTCAGCCAGATAGACAGTCTGCGGGATGTCGTGCCGGATGCCACGGCGGGCAATGTCGAGTATCGCCTGTTCGCCCATACCATAAACAAGCAGGTCGGCTTGCGAATCCACCAGGATAGAGGGCATCAGGCGATCCGACCAGTAGTCGTAGTGCGTCAGGCGGCGCATAGAAGCCTCGATGCCACCAATTACCACCGGTACATCGGGAAAATGCTGTTTGAGGATCTTGCCGTAGGTAATGGTACAGTAGTCGGGACGCATACCCGCCTTGCCATCGGGGGTGTAGGCATCGTCGGAGCGGCGGCGACGGGCGGCGGTATAGTGGTTCACCATCGAGTCCATCGAACCCGCCGTGATACCGAAGAACAGACGCGGTCGCCCGAGTTTGGTAAAATCGCGATGGTCGCCGCGCCAGTCGGGTTGCGGCACGACAGCCACACGATAGTCCGCCGCTTCCAGCACACGCCCGATAACAGCGGCACCGAACTGCGGATGGTCGATATACGCATCGCCACTGAACAGAATCACATCCACTTCGTCCCAACCGCGCAAATCCAACTCTTTACGGGTGGTGGGCAGGTATTTTTTCAGGTCATACTGCATCAATCCAATTGCAAATCAAGGGCGGCTTTCAGTTGCCCGAGCGCGGCATTTTCCTCCAGCATCACTTTGTATTTCTCCTCGTCGGTAAACGCCATCCGGGTGTGCGTATATTGCGCGAGGGTCAGATCTATATGTATTGTATCGTTCTGCAAACGGTTGCGCAACAGACGATATATAGCAGGGAGGTTGCGTTTCATCTCCTCCAACTGCCACGGGTTGGGCATCTCCAAACGGATATGCCCGGGGTCGGTAAAGACAGGCCGATAGTCCGTAATCAGGCTTTGCAGACGCGGTTCCTCTGCGAAATGAGTACCCAGACCAATCCACGCGTCATTGAATTGGTCCGCCGTAAAAGGGGTGGTACGGTTGGTTTGAGGAGCAGCCTGCTGCTGTGGTTGTGCCGCCTGCGGCTGCACGGGTGCGCTCCCCGCAGCAGTAGGAACTTGCGGGATAGTGAGCATTGACGGCATCTGCGTGGCGGCTTTCGGAGCAGGTTTTGGGGCAGGTTTTGGGGCAGGCTTCGATGCCGGTTGCGGAGCGGGAGCAGGACGAGGGGGCTGTACCTGCGTGGCGGGTTGTGCTGCAGGACGTGCCGCTTGCGGTTGTGCAGGTGCGGGCTGCGCTTGCGAGACTGCCGCTACGGGAGCCGCCAGTTTGACCAATGCCAGTTCCACCGTCAGACGTTTGTTGCGTGCCGTGCGGTAATTGATGTCGCAGTTGTTGATGATTTCCAATGCACGGAAAATCCATAGCGGCGGACACTGTTGCGCCTGCTGCGCGTAGTGCTGACGGATAGCGTCCGAGGTCTCGAGGAGCGACACCGTCTGGGGGTCTTTCGAAACGAGCACATTGCGCAAGTGCTGCGCAAAACCCGTGATAAAATTGCCCGCGTCGAAGCCCTTCTGCAGTACCTCGTTGAGCAGCAGCAACGCCCCGCTCACATCGTTGCGGAGTGCCATATCCGTGAGACGGAAATAGTACTCCGTATCCAGTACGTTCAGCACCTCGATAGTGCGCTCGTAGGTAATCTCGTTGCCACAGAACGAAACCAACTGGTCGAAGATACTGAGTGCATCACGCATACCTCCGTCGGCTTTCTGCGCCACCACGTTGAGTGCCTCTTCGCTCACGGTGATACCCTCTTTGGCAGCCACATTCTGCAGGTGCGCCACCGTGTCGGCAATCGTAATCCGTGAGAAATCATACACCTGGCAGCGGCTCAGGATAGTGGGCAGCACCTTGTGTTTCTCGGTGGTCGCCAAGATAAAGATCGCATACGATGGCGGTTCCTCCAAGGTTTTAAGCAAGGCATTGAATGCCCCCGCCGAGAGCATATGCACCTCGTCGATGATATAGACCGAGTACTTGCCGATCTGCGGCGGGATACGTACTTCATTGATCAGCGCACGAATGTCCTCCACCGAGTTGTTGCTCGCGGCGTCCAACTCGTGGATATTAAACGACCGTTGCTCGTTGAACGCACGGCACGATTCGCACTCGTTGCAGGCATCGTATTCGGCAGTCGGGTGGAGACAGTTGATAGTCTTGGCAAAGATACGCGCACAAGTGGTCTTGCCTACGCCGCGCGGTCCACAAAACAGGTACGCATGCGCCAGATGGTTCTGACGGATGGCGTTTTGCAGGGTGGACGTCAGGGCTTTCTGCCCCACGACGGTCTCAAACGTCATCGGGCGGTACTTGCGCGCAGAAACAATATAATTCTCCATAAATAATAAATTAGCGCACAAAGTTACGAAAAAAAAAGCAGACACACAAACGAAAAGCAGTTGTGTTATGGCAACTGCCTCAAAACAATGTTTATACAGTTTATGCAACAGATATAGTGCATAAAGTGTATAAATACAGGCTTATCCTGCGCTGAAAGGTCAATTCTTTCTACGTCCTTTCTACGTCTTTTCTACGTAATTGGTATTATGGAGTATAGTGGAGTATAGGAATTGCATACATTGTATATTTTATAAAGGAATATATACTTGCAAAGAGTGGGAAAAACTATCCTGCATAGATATTATCCGACATAATTTTACTCTGAACCATCATCCGATTTTGATACAGCCGTCCAGAAATTGTGCGTCTGCCATAAAAATAAAATCACTTTTCAGTTTGAAGGCGCTGCTTTTTCTTTCAAAGACACTGTTATCATTTGGTCATATTGAAAAGTACCATAATGCAATGTTGTATAATAGATATCCAGATTGTAACCCATTATGGACGAATCCCTTTCTACTGCGGGTAGCACAAAATACACCGAAGAAGTATAAGGCGGGCGGCAGATTATATCAACCTGTTCATTCCGAGCCTGCTCCAATCGTATTTCTGTTATCACATCGTGATTAATGGTGAACAACAACGAGTCTCCTTCATCTATATTATATACGGTCATATAGGACGGATTATCTTTCGTGCTGTAAGGGCTTTCTGTCAGTTCAAGTACCGGTTTATTTTGGGTTATATTGTACAACGTCGGATGAAAGACGTGCTTCCGGGGATATAATATGATATTTTGATTTTTATAACTTGTTTTCTTTGGAGAGAAACAGATCACGTCAGATTGATATTCTACCGTATCCCCAAACTCAGAGGATGCTATGAACTCTACATCTTGGCTATCAATAACATTATGTAGATTTAAGGAAAAAGCACCATCTCCAAAAACATACTTATGCACAAACGTTTCCGGTTGTCTAAATAAAAACCACCGAGAGAACGCATCATACTCGCAATAGGTTAATTTCAACGTAACCGAATCATCAGGAGATATGATTCCGCTTTCTGTTTGCAACTTAAACACACCTGACAGATACATCGTTTTACCATACTCATTATGGCAACTTATCAACAATTCACAGCAAAGTAAAAGCAACATTATTTTTTTCATACCCTATTACATTAAAATTTTAACACTATATTTACGCTGTTCATCCATAATGGATAATAACAAAGGGATTCATTGAACCTTTCCTTTTACAGAATAAGAAATAACATCTTCACATTTCTCATCTCTTGACGGGTGTCTTGGGGAAGACAATCCAGAACGAGACGGCTACCACCAGGGCGAAGGCGGCGAAGATATACCATGCGGCTTGCCAGCCCTGCCAAACAGCCATAGCCCCTGCGGCTTGTACGCTCTTGGCATACACAAAATGGTTCACAATGGCTTGTGCGGAAAGCGTACCTATCGTAGCACCGAGTCCGTTGGTCATCATCATAAACAGCCCTTGCGCACTGCTGCGCTCTGCTATATTGACCTCCTGATCCACATACATACCGCCGGAGATATTGAAGAAATCGAACGCAAAGCCATAGACCACACAACTCAGCACGAACAGGATAACACCGGGGAAACCGGGGTTGCCTGCGCCGAACAGACCGAAACGCAGCACCCAGGCGAACATAGCCATAAGCATCACATTCTTAATGCCATAGCGTTTCAGAAAGAACGGAATGGCAAGGATACAGAGTGCTTCACAGATTTGCGAAATGGAGATAAGCATATTCGCATGCTGCACACCGAATGTATCGGCAAAAGCGTCAATCGCGCCGAAACTGGTAATGAACGGGTTGGCGTAACTATTGGTAATCTGCAGGCACATACCGAGCAGCATGGAGAATATGAAGAAAATAGCCATCTTTTTCTGGCGGAACAGCGCAAACGCCTGCAAGCCCATTGCCTCGACAAAGGATTGCGATACCACCTTGCCTTTGGTCGGGCACTCGGGCATAGAGAGCGCATAGAGTGCCAACAAGATACTCAGTCCGCCGCTGACTACAAACTGTAGGCTGGTCTGCTGGAAACCGCACAAGTCCACAATCCACATCGTAGCGATAAAACCGACTGTACCGAACACGCGGATAGGCGGAAAATCCTTGACGGTATCCAGTCCCGCTTTGCCTAATGCCGTGAAAGCCACCGAGTTATTGAGTGCCAAAGTCGGCATATAGAATGCCACCGAGACGGTATAGAAGGCGAAGAGTACGCCGAACTGAATATCGTTGCCAAGCAGGACGCCATAGACACCCGCACCAATCATAAACACACCCGCCAAAGCGTGGCACAGACTGAGCAGTTTCTGCGCAGGCACCCAGCGGTCTGCCACAATACCCATCAGCGCCGGCATAAACAGGCTGACAATACCCTGAATGGAATAGAACCAACCGATGTGGGTTGCCAAGCCGTGGGTAGCAAGATAGGTGCCCATTGAAGTGAGATACGCTCCCCAAACTGCAAATTCAAGAAAATTGAGGAGAATCAAACGCAATTTCATGTTTTTCATATTGTCTTCTTTTTAGTTTATTCTTTCTTTTTCAACTCGAAATCCGCCTCGGCAGTAGCGACACCTTTAGACCAATCGTCCGCCTTTGTGCGGTCATATTGATAAGCAACTTTCGTACTATCCGAAACATATAGTCCTGTTGTATCATTTACTACCACAGCAGCACTATCTGTGGGAAATGCGCCCTTGACTGTCCAATGATACTCTCCGTTTTCATCCGTATAGAGCGTATCCGTCCAATGCCTGCGATTAGGATAGACCACTACTTGTATATCTTTCAGCGGTTCCTGTTTGGTATTGGTAACTTTACCTTTTACCGCCAAATCGGCAGATGGTGTACCATACATAACAAGTTGATTACTACCACCACATGCTTGGAAACCGAGCAATGCCATCACCGCCGCCAGGCAGCGATTGATAAAAGATAGTGTTTTGCGCTTCATAACCGGTTAAAATTAATGGTTCAATTATATGGTTGATTATATATCCCCGCAAAAAGATGAATTAACGTCTAATTACACGATAATTAACGTTCCCCGACTAAAACTCCGATGTGAAATGGAACTGTATATGTTTGTAGTCGTTCTGCGCCATTTGTAGCACGTACGCCGAGTCTGCCATAAACACATCGCGTCCGTCCTTGTCGGTAGCCATATACTGCGCCTTGCGCTTTTTGAACATCTCCAACTCGGCGGCATCATCGCTCTCTATCCAGCACGCCTTGTACATCTGGAGCGGTTCCCAGCGGCACTTCGCCTGGTACTCATGCTCAAGGCGGTATTGTATCACCTCGAACTGCAACTGCCCCACGGTACCGATGATCTTGCGCCCGTTCATCTGGCTGACAAACAGTTGCGCCACACCCTCGTCCATCAACTGGCTGATACCTTTGTCCAACTGCTTCTGCTTCATCGGGTCGGCGTTCTCTATATACTTGAACATCTCAGGCGAGAACGACGGCAGTCCCTTGAAATGCAGGTTCTCGCCCGAAGTGAGCGTATCGCCGATTTTGAAGTTCCCCGTATCGGGCAAACCGACTATGTCGCCCGCATACGCCTCGTCCACCGTCTCCTTACGCTGCGCCATAAAGCAGGTGGGCGACGAGAAGCGCATCAGTTGGTTCTTGCGCACATGCTTGTAATAGGTGTTGCGCTCAAACTTACCCGAACAGATCTTGAAAAATGCGATACACGAGCGGTGGTTCGGATCCATATTGGCGTGTATCTTGAAGCAAAAGCCCGTGAACTTGTCCTCCATCGGATCCACCACCCGCTCTTCCGCCTGTACGGGACGTGGCGAGGGGGCAATACGCACAAAGCACTCTAACAGTTCCTTGACGCCGAAGGTGTTCAGTGCCGAGCCGAAGAACACGGGAGCCAACTCCCCCGCCAGATACTCATCGCGCGAGAACGGATTGTACACCCCGGAAATCATCTCGATGTCTTCGCGCAGTTTGTCTGCGTCCTGTTCGCCGATAAGCGCTGCTATCTGCGGGTCGTTCACATCGTCGAAACGGAGCGATTCCGTCACGTGCGTCTTATCGGGCTGATACAAGTCCAACGTGGATTGGAAGAGGTTGTACACGCCTTTGAAGCGTTGTCCACAGTTGATAGGCCACGACAACGGGCGCACGTGAATACCCAGTTCGCGCTCTATCTCGTCGAGCAGGTCAAACGGGTCTTTGCACTCGCGATCCATCTTGTTGATAAACACCATCACGGGGGTCTTGCGCATACGGCATACCTGCATCAGGCGGCGCGTCTGCGTCTCCACACCCTTGGCGGCATCAATCACGATAATCACCGAATCCACTGCCGTCAGCGTACGGAACGTATCCTCCGCAAAATCTTGGTGACCGGGTGTATCGAGGATGTTGATATGGAAAGACTTTCCCTGCCCCTCCTTCGAAGGAGGGGTTTGCAGATCGCAGAAAGTAGGTGTATAATCGAAGCCCATCACCGAAGTGGCCACGGATATACCGCGCTGCTTCTCAATCTCCATCCAGTCGGAGGTGGCAGTCTTGCGTATCTTGTTCGATTTGACGGCACCTGCCACATGAATTGCCCCTCCGTAGAGAAGGAGTTTCTCGGTCAGTGTGGTTTTACCCGCATCGGGGTGACTGATGATGGCGAACGTGCGCCGGCGTAATATTTCCTGTTGTTCAGCGTTGGAAAGCATCCGTGTTCTGTTTTCTTGTTCTTGATAAACTGTTGCAAAAGCCTGCAAAGTTACGCTTTTTCCGCGACATACACAACCCCGCTGGCATTTTCACATACCCAACTGCCTCAAATATACCAATTATGCAATTTCTATATCTCATAATACCAATTACGGCAACGAGACGGCAACGTGAAGCGTAAGGAAAGTGTGCGTAGCACACTGAGTGCCGTAGCGAGACGAAGCCCTGTGGGCTGAGTAGAATTCCTTATAACACACGGCAACGAGATTGGAGAATAGGCCGTGGATAAGCAGCCTTTTTATGCAGATTATTCACTTTTTATACATCTTTTATGCATAGGCTCCATACAATCCGCAATGCACTCTTGCGAATCTCGGAAATTTTATGTACTTTTGCAGACAAAAGGACAAAACCAACGTTTATGGCAGAAAACGAAGCAATGATAGAATATGACCACGTAACCCATTATTACGGCAAGCGGCTCATATACAAAGATTTAAGTTTCACCGTCCCAAAAGGGCACATTCTCGGGCTGCTCGGCAAGAACGGTACGGGCAAAACCACCACCATCAACATTCTGAGCGGTTTTATCCGCCCCGCGGCGGGCAGTTGCCGCCTTCTCGGTTACGACACACGCACTATGCCCGCACACGTGCGGCAGCGTATCGGGCTGCTGCTCGAGGGGCATGTGCAGTACCCGTTTATGACCATCGAACAGATTGAGCGTTTCTATGCGCCGTTCTACCCGCGCTGGAACAAAGAGGCGTATTACGAACTGATGCGACTGCTGCACGTAAAAGATTATCAGCACCTTAGCCAGATGTCCAACGGGCAACGCTCACAAGTGGCACTTGGGTTGCTGATGGCGCAAGACCCCGAACTGCTCATCCTTGATGATTTCTCGCTCGGATTAGACCCAGGATACCGACGGCTGTTTGTGGAGTACCTGCGCGATTTCTGCAAGTCGAAAGGCAAAACGGTCTTTCTCACCTCGCATATCATTCAGGATTTGGAACGGCTGGTGGACGATTGTATCATTATGGACTATGGCAAGATACTGCGCCAATGCCCTGTAAGCGAACTGATTACCCCCACAATGACGCTCGAAGACACGTTTATCGAACTGACAGGAAAGTACTGATTAATTTGTAAATGTGTAAGTTTGTAAATGTATAAATTGTAAAGATTGTCCGATTATGCTACGAAGTATATTTATGAAAGAGTGGCTCAAAACCCGCATGGCGGTGGTGCTGGTTTTTGTGGCATCGCTCGGGCTGTGTGCCTACCTGCTGATTGACGCGCACCGTCTCATAGCCATCAACGGCGTGATGCCCGTGTGGGATACTCTGCTCGGGCGCGATACCTTGTTGCTCGAACCGCTTGAGTTCGTGCCGCTCATTGCGGGAATACTGCTCGGTTGCACCCAAATGCTGCCCGAGATGCTGCAAAAACGTATCAAACTGACGCTGCACCTGCCCATTGAAAATTGGAAAGCCATCGGAGCGATGGTGCTCTATGGAGTAGTGATTATGCTCGGATTGCTTGTGCTGAATATGGGGCTGTGCTATGCCGTATTCCAGATTTGGCTGCCCGCAGAGATGTTGCGGCATATATTCCTGACCGTATTGGTCTGGTATGTGGCAGGCATACAAGCCTATCTGTTTACGGTTTGGATTGTCCTCGAACCCACGTGGCGTATGCGTATCCCCGAAATGCTGTTTGCCGGAGTGTGCCTGCGGATGTTCTATGTAAGCATTATGCCCGAGACCTACAATGCTTTCCTGCCCATCCTTGCGGTATTCACCATTCTGTTTGCAGGGCTGCCTATGCTCAGCATAGCACGGTTCAAAGAGGGGAAAGGGCTGTGATAATTATGAATTATGAATTATGAATTGTATGAAAATTAAAGGATTGACCATATACAAGGGTTTTGTCATCGCCGTGGCGGTGGTGTTGCTGATGTGGGTGCTGCCATGGTTGTACTCATTTCTCATACCCGCCTCCGGAGGGGAGAGTTTTATCTACTACAGTCCTTACACCGAAGACTTTATCACCCGCGATGCGGACGGGTTCTGCGATTTCAACGGCAACCGGTTCTCCGCCGCTGAAGCCGACTCGCTGATGCCTTATTTCTTCTACCGCCAGTTGGTAGCCGACGGACGTATGCCCGACACGCTGTTTGGCGAAGCGGTGGACAGCAAGATTCTGCGCCGCGAGAGTTTTACTTTCAAGACCAGCCCCGCACAAATCAACAAACCGCGCACCCCGCTCTACGAACTGATGGATGCCGAGTCGGGGCGTGTGGACCTACAACTGCCCAACGATGTGTTTCGCCTGACAGACAATGGTTTGGAGTTCATCACTGCCGAGACCAACACTGTCAACCAAGAGAAATCAGCGATGTTCAACTCCGTCCTGCAGGCACACGGTTGCACGTTCCCCATTCGTCTCATAGCAGGCAATCCGTCGGTGCGCAAAGCCTACGACAACGGCTATTTGCTTGCCGACAGCAGGGGAAGAGTGTTCAATCTGCGTATGATAAAAGGCAGTCCATCCGTGCGTGATATTACCCTGCCCGACAGCGTGCAGCCACAGACGCTGTTCGTTACCGAATTCGACAACTATCGGCAAATCGGTTTTCTTGTCTCTACCGGCAATCAACTCTACTCCATTGATACCAAGACGCTCGGCCTCAACCATATAGACATACCGGAATACAACCCGCAGACGATGCCTATCCTCATTATGGGCAACCTGCACGACTGGACGATACGTATCCTCACCGCCACCGACACGCGCTACTATGCGGTATCGAACAAGGATTATTCGCTGCTCTCCTCGCGTATCGTCCCCGACCCCGCCCCTACCGGTTGGGAAA
The DNA here is from genome assembly GCA_002452095.1 of Bacteroidales bacterium UBA6828. Taxonomy (GTDB): domain Bacteria; phylum Bacteroidota; class Bacteroidia; order Bacteroidales; family Paludibacteraceae; genus Colicola. Next base: position 18,602 of record DKEG01000055.1, read on the forward strand.
AAGCCTACCGGTATCTGTTCCCGCTGCGTCTCTCGCTGCGCACGTGGCAGACACCGACTATCTTCCCGCGGTGGAATGTAGATTGAGTGCCAATAGTCCGCATTTTGCAAAGTACACTTTGCAAAATTATCAAAAATATGCTATAAAACATATTTTTCTTGCAAATTATTTGGTAGTATCAAAAATATGCCGTATCTTTGCACTGTGTTTTTCATGGTATTAGATTTAAGGTTAAGTAAAAGATTGGGTTGTCGTGATGACAATCCTCTTTTTTTATATACTATAGCGTCCTTAAAGTCCCTAAGGTCCTTAAAGACCTTAAAGTCCTAAATACAAAAAAATCGGCTCCCCTGCTTTTGCAGAAGAGCCGATTTTTCTTTCTATAAACCGCTATCTTACTTGCCACGCTCGAGACGCAGGGTGTGGGTTGGTTGGTCGCATACCTCAACAGGACCATAGTACTGGATAGGACCCGGATAGATGTAACTCGTATTGACATCTGCCCACTCGGCACGGTGTGCCTTCAGGTAAAGGAACGGTGCGCCGTTGAGGTCAACCAATGCCTTTTGGATAACAGGTTTCATCTTGCCGTTACGTTTCTCCATATTCATCATCATCGTGATAGGTACACCACCGGCAATCCATTCCGAAGCGGGTTTGGTCAGGTTGCGCACAAGCGACATATAGCCTGTCTTGCCTGCTGCGATGAGGTGTACCGCCGTCATACCGATCGAGTAGCAATAGTCGGCATCGAAGTTCGACGGGATAGCGCAACGACCTTCGTAACCGAAGAAATGGTTCAGCGCGGAGAACTTGCCCTTGTAGGTGCCGTTGGCTTTGAGTTGGGCGAGGCGTTTGCTGACCATTTCGATAAGCAGTTTCTCGGTCTCAATCTGGCTGACCATTACGTTTCCGTGCGGGTCGCGGTCGAGGGTGAGTTGGCGTGCGATACCCTTCGGCAGCGAGCGATAGAGTTCGCACGAAGCGGGCGTAAGCATTGATTTCACATACTCGCGTTTGGCATCGTCGCCCTCCAGCGAAGCGAACTCCTCGTTCTGTGCGAGCAGGTCGTTGAGTTCCTGAATGAGCACACGCATTGCGGGAATAAACTCAATCAGACCTTCCGGAATGAGGACAGTACCGAAATTCAGCCCCGAATTAGCGCGGTCAACTATTACCTCTACAATCTGCTCGACAATGTCGTTGAGGGTCAGGTTCTTTGCCTCCACCTCCTCAGAGATAAGGCAGATATTCGGCTGGCTCTGCAATGCGCACTCGAGGGCGATATGGCTGGCGGAGCGACCCATCAGACGGATAAAGTGCCAGTATTTCTTTGCCGAGTTGGCATCGCGCTGGATATTACCAATCAGTTCGCTATATACTTTGCAGGCGGTATCGAAACCGAAAGAGGTCTCAATCATCTCGTTTTTGAGGTCGCCGTCAATGGTTTTCGGGCAACCGATGACCTGAATACCGCACTGCTTTTGCAGGTAGTACTCTGCCAAAACGCAGGCGTTGGTGTTGGAGTCATCGCCGCCGATGATCACGATAGCCTTGATACCGAGTTTCTTGCAAATCTCGATACCGTTGTCAAACTGCCATGTCTCCTCAAGTTTGGTACGCCCCGAACCAATAATGTCGAATCCGCCCGTATTGCGGTAGTCATCTATCACATTGCCTGTCAACAAAGTATACTTTCCCTCTATCAAACCGCTCGGTCCGCCTAAGAAACCGTAGAGTTTGTTTTCGGGGTTGAGGGCTTTCAGTCCGTCGTACAAACCGCTGATGACGTTGTGACCACCGGGGGCTTGTCCACCCGAAAGGATAACACCTACGTTGAACGGTTCTGCCACCTTATCCGAACCTTCAGCAGGCTCCATTGTGATAATGGGGAGACCGTATGTATTGGGGAACAACTCTTTGATCTCGGCTTGGTCGGCAACCGATTGTGTTTTCTCGCCCTCTACGAGGCGGACTGCACCTTGCAACGCTACAGGCATTTTCGGCTTGTAACTCTGACGCGCAATCTGCAGTGGACTTTTTTGCATTGTCATAGTCGTATCTATTTTTGTTAAAAGCAGTTTATGCTGCAAAGGTACAAAAAAAAAGCGGAACGGGACAGGTGTTTGCTTCAAAAAATCGGTTTTGCGCAATGCAGGTTTCAAATTGCGGCGATTTTTCTTTTTTGAAACACGGTTTTTAGTGTTTTGAAACCGCCTTCTGCGTTTTTTGCCGTACCTTTGTCGTGTTGTTAGGGAAATCATACTCATTTCCGCAAACCGCCTCATCATATATACTGCCAACTCATTTATATATACTGCCAACTCATTAAACATAATATACAATGAAAAAGAAACTCTTTCTCGCTGCCATAGTGGCAGTAGTGTGCGCAGCAAGCGCATCGGCACAACCCCGTGCAGTAGGTGGTAACTTAGGTTATGGTCTGTCTGTTTCTTACCAGCACAATTTGGGTGCTGCCAATATGATTGACTTGGCAGTTGAGTTCCCCGGATTTGCTTGGGGTATTGGTGCTACATGTACCTACGACTGGATTAACCCGTTCAACACTTCTATCCCTTGGAACAACAAAGGTGAGTGGAACTGGTGCCTTGGTGTCGGTGGTGGTGCCGGCTTCTGGTGGAGCGGTACGGGTTATGCAGGTGTTGTAGGTCACTGTGGTGTGGCTTATGATTTCTGGTTCCCGCTGGAGTTGTCATTCGACTATCGCCCTAACATCGGTGCATGGTTCGGCAATGGCGGCGCAGGTTTCTATGGCTACGGTCTTTATACCGGTATCACCCTCGGTGTACGCTACAAGTTCTAACCGGTTTCGATAATACCCTACTCTTACAAAATCAATCAGGCTGCCTTATTCGGGCAGCCTGATTTGCGTATAATGTTCTATTTTACGGGAGAGAACTTTGTAAGGAGGATGTGAGGAGGATGTGAGGAGGATGTGAGGAGGATAGGCTTAGGATAGGCTTAGGATAGGCTTGGGTTGGGTATGTTGCGAAGGCTCATTTTACAGAAATATGCAACATTATTGTTGCTGCAACCCGTTCCGCCAGTCTTGCAGGTATTGATAGAATGTTTCTTCGGTAGTGGCGGGAGGGTTGTCCTCTTTGGTAGCGGCAACGGTGGTCAGATAGAAGCGCAGGTAAGTTGCGGGAGCGAACAGTACCAGGTTGTTGCGCGGGTCTTCCACCGGTCGGGCGGCATACTGCGCAGGGACGAAGACGCCTAATCCGACCGTCTCCCGGGCATACTTGACGGTATCATTCACGGGGTAGTCTGTTCCCCACGAGCCAAGCAGTACGCCTGCGGGAGAGACATCTTTGAAAAAGTGTTTCGGTGTAGTTGCCGTTTGCTTGGCAGGTATCGCCTGTACGCCCGTACAGAGGCTGTCCAAGGGCGACGAGAGGAAGACTTCACAGAGCATATCCCGATGACGGGCGGAGATTGTATAGCGGACGGTCATATCCACCATTTTGCCTTCTGTCTGCCAGCCGGTTACGCTCACTTCCATAGAGGCTTTGTCGGGTGTAACCTCCACAATGCGTTGTGTGCGGCTCTGTACGGGTTCGATATGGGTCATCTTGCCGTTGTGCCACGGTTTGACGCTCCCAACGCCGACGGTGCCGCTCACGCGGAGGATGTCGTCTCCGTAGTGCTGCGTCAGTTGCTC
>DKEG01000026.1 GCA_002452095.1 Bacteroidales bacterium UBA6828
TAGTTCTTCTAGTTCTTCTAGTTCCTCTAGTTCCTCTAGTTCTTCTAGTTCCTCTAGATTCTCTAGCCTCAGGCTGCCGAATTCCTCGGCAGCCTGAGTTTTTTTATCCCCTCCCATCTCCGCTATATCCCATTTCGTTTTATTCAATCCGTCCAATTCGTCCTATCATCCCTATGCCCCTGTGCTACCAACTACGGTACATACACGGTAGATACACGGTAGATATACGGTAGATACACGGTAGATAATGCTGTTTCTGCTATGCCCTTCGGCGGATAGTGGAGACTGTCTAACAAGTATAGGCAGCCTCTTATTTTGGTGGTAGACGACGCGTCCCGCGTCGTTATGCGCCACAGGCGCACTGAGTACCATAGCGAAAGCACATCCTCGTGCCTTGAGCAGAACTCCTTATCGTCCCGCATCATTATCGGCTTTGCCGAACTGCATATACGTTTCATTATGTCTTTGGGATGGCATTTAGAGGCTATTTTGAGGACTTTTGTATTATTTCCCCGTTTTTGATGCGGTTGCCCTGATTTACGGAGACCTAAAATGTGTGTTGCCGGTAAAAAAACAATGGCTCCATATATATGTCTCATTATATGTTCCCTTAAAAGCGTAATAGTGTATAATTCATATTGTATATTCAATTTCACCCCCCCCGAAGCACAAAACTTAAAATTTATTTGGCAAATCTTGCTTTTTTTTTGTATTATTACTTATTTTGTAGTATCTTTGCGCAACTTTTTCGCGTGTATAAGTTTTTTTATCTTTGTAGATTGTGTTGTGTTGCGTTGCTAAATGACCCCATGTTTTTATGAATAGTAGATATTTGATTGTATTTTTGTTGTTAGGCGGAGTGGTTTATGGGTTTACTACTATGGTTGGCGGAATGTTGTGGGTAGAGCAAGATCCTGTATCGGCATATTCGTCGCTGGTAGAGTGGTCGCAGGTGCCTGCTGTAGAAACGCCCTCCCGTAGAGGCGGTTCGTCGTTTCCGGTACCGGTGTCGTCCCGCACTGCATCGTTGTTCCGCCATCCCGCAGTATATAGCGTGCCGATGCCGCAAGGCTATGCGTCGGCTAATCGTCCTGTGTATGCTGCGGCTTCGTCGGCTTATCCCGTTGCCCGTGGCTTGCACCTTACCTCTTCTGCAACCTTGCAGTCCTACGGCGGTGGTATGGAGAACGTGGCATATTCCTCTGCGGGAAAACATAGTGCTATCTCCTCCGCCTATTCGCTTTCGGGTAACTCAGTGCGCACCCCTGTAAGCACCCCCGTGAGCCTGTCCCTCTCTCCTGTTGTTTCTTCTTCTATGTCTGCTGCAGCCCGTTCATCGTATGCCTTTGCTGCTTTCTCAGCCGCTATGCCCTACACTTCTTCGCAGCAGCAATCAGCCCCCCGCCGCAACGGTGCCCGTAGAACTCCCGGAACTATCGGGACAACCTTGGATAACTGGATTCAGGGGTTGGAACACTCCGGTAGTTATTGGTATGGTGAAGAAGATGGTGTCTGGTATTTCTATGAGAATGAATTGAAGGCTTTGTACGAAAGTGCTGTAGCCAATGGCGATTTGCCTATTGGTACCACATGGGAGCAGTTCTTGAAATGGTTTGCCGGTCAGTCGTCTAAATATCAGTTCTATAATGCCCCGTTGCCGGACGGCATAGGGGTGTTGTGTTTGTTCGCCCTTCTGTATGCGGGAGTTCAGTTGCTTGAATATCATAAACGTGTTGTAAGTTAAGATAAAGTGTTTTTGTTATGAAAAAGATATTGTCTTTTTGTGTCGCTCTTGTTTGTGTATCTGCTGTATGTACGGCAAATAAGCCGACTGGCTTGACTTGTGAGGACGCTATTCCCGTGGATACTTCTTATACCGGTACTATTGAGGCTTCCGGTACATATTATTATTCGGCATATACATATGATTTGCCGCTTACATGCCGTTTCTATCCTACGACGGATGTTAAGGTGCAACCCTATGTGGACGTAGATTTCTCTTGCGTGAATGGGCAGTATGACGACCCGAATATCGTAGAAATGTTGGATGAAACTTCGGGCTGGGGAATACAGATGCCTATCCGTTTTACGTTTGACCCAAAAGAGGACGAGAATGGTAAGACCTATTATGCCTTGACAATTACCGAGTTCTATCGTGAGCAGATGTCTAATTTTGGTATTACCTACAACGTGCAGGCATTCATCAAATTGGTCTCTGAAAACGCAGGTACCGTAACGCTCAAACCCGATACTACTTTCCAATCGTGTATCAACAATTCGCATTGGGTTAATCTGCCGGATACGCTTCCTTCAGGGGCTGCTTATGGCGATCGTATATATGCTATGCCTTTTGCCGACTGGGTAAACGACTCCATTCGTTTCCGTTGGACGGGTACTACCTCGTCGGTACGTATTTGGTTGGGTACCAAGTGCGATTTTGAGCCGCAGAGTGATGGCGATAATCCTGCTTTGGACTACCTGAGTCTGTATCCTAATGAGGGAGACAACGATAGTATCATCGAGTTGGATAAAGCCATGCTCCAGATGTATCTGTCTTTCTTGCATGAGGTAGGAGAGACCAACGAGGGTATTTTCTATGCACGGGTGATTTCTGCCGAGAATGCAAGTGTTATTGTAGACCGCAAACCAATGTCAGAGACTATGGCAAAGGCGAAATTGTTGGAATACGATAAGCCGGTGGATGTCTTGGCGGATGATACCGAGCAACTCTATTATTTTCCTAAGAAATGGGCGAACCGGCGCAATCTGTTGTTTACTGCAACTCCAGATGCGAAGATTGCTGCCTATCTGGGCAAAGAGGCTGCTTTTGCTGCTGACATTGCTGCCCCGCAATGTATAGGCAAGTATGTGTTCCATACCGCCGAGGACGGCAATGCGGAACTCGGCTGGTCTAAAACCGAATTGCAACCGATCTATAATCAGATTGCCGACATCGAGGACTATATCTACGTGCGCTTCGAGTCTGACAAAGATGTGTCTCTTACTCCTACACGGTGGAACATTAGTTCTTGCTTGGAAAAAAGCAAAGAGATATTGCTCACCGATAGTTGTCGTTTGCCCAAAGAAAGTTCGCTTACACCTTGGCGTATCCGCTATGCTCAATGGAGTGAACAGGATATGCAACTCTATTGGAAAGGGTGGTCAAATTTGAGATTGTATATTTCGGATACTTGTTCGTATAGTCTGACGCCTACCAACAAACACGTACTGAAATATGCATTGATACCCATTCACACGGATGGCACAAGCGATACGCTCACTATCACCAAAGAGGAGATGGCGGACTGGGCGGAAAAAGTAGATACCGAGGGCTATTTGTACCTGCGCTTTGCCAATACGCAATACGGCGACCTGTTTGTTATGCCCCAACCGGTATCGCCTACCGATCCTACAGCCGTCGTAAATACGGCGGATACTGATTGGCAAGTGCAATATGTTGCTGGTTCTGTATTCGTAACAACCACCACTGCACAGACCTTTACCCTCTATTCAGCCTTGGGCAATATCCTGTGCCGTTGGACACAACCAGCCAACTCCACAATAGAAATGCCCCTCTCTACAGCAGGAGTATATGTTCTCCAAAGCACCGACAATACAATGTTAATACGGAAATAATATGAAAATATTGGTACAAGAATATAGGTTTCTAATCAGTATAATATGCCTAACTATTTTCTGTGGAATGTCCCCTATTAAGGCTGGAACATTTTATGGGAAGGCTGTAGTAATGTCTCAACCTGATCGTGCTGGGTATGTATATGTTTCAAAAACAAGTGCAGAAGATGCCGAGGAGAAAATTACTACTAATTTGAAAACTGTCGATAGTTCCACGCCATCTAAATATGTTGCTGTGTGGAAAAAAGATGCTGATTTAAAAGTCTATTTTACTTGTAAATCTCAGTATGGATATGTTTTTACAAAATGGACATGCGAAGTTCCCCAATTTGTTTCTACAGAGTTAACCACTCAAACAACGGTTACATGTCAAAGTAAAGACAAAAATAATCCCACCGATATGGGTACGTACTATGCTAATTTTGTGGCATCTACGGTGGATAAGGTGCTATCTAAAACCGATGTGGCTGTCAGTGGCGATCCGTATGGTGTAAGCAACGAGGGGCTGGTTGTCTTTTCTGTAAGCAATGCGGATGAAATAGAAGATTTTACCTGTACTATATCGGGAGAAGGCTTTGCCTTTGCCAATGGTTCGTATGAAAATAGTGCTACCTATGCTAACGGGCAAATTACGATTCGCTACAAATATACAGCAGACAACGAGTCAGGTACTCATAATGGTACTATCACTTTGATCTCAAAGGGGTATGACGATGGCAAAACCTATTCTTCTTTGTCGGCGCAGATAATCGCAACGGTGGACTTAACACCCTCTTTTACAGTTGCAAATTATAATTATAATGCAGATTATGAGGTGTTTGTTGGGTCTCCTATACAGAACAAGACCGGTGCTTTGTCCCCCACTCCCATCAATAAAACAGCAGAGGCACAAGCAGCAAAAGGTAACAAGAACGGAACTGTTTGGACTGTTTGGTTGACAGATGATGCCAATAGTGCATTTACTATAGTAGGAACAGCGGATGCGAATGGCAAATATCACCCCGCAGGTGGCAATGCCACGGTTACGCTCTTGCCGCAGAAAGCGGGAGACTATTCAGCCAACTTACATATTCAATGTACGTATTATGATAAAAAAGGAGCGGCATCTACATCTCAAGAACAAACAATCAAACTTTCTGCCACTGCTACATTAAGTCAGCAATCCAAACTCACATTTAATAATACGGACGGATATGCACATACTTTTGTCGATACCTATTGTGCTGAGAAAGTCGAAGATATTATTCCGCTGAAAGTGGAGAATGTTTCGGATTTGGTGTGCTCCATAGAGGGGAATATGGATAAGGTATTTGCCTATAGTTTGGGTGACGGTCAGGTTGTTGTGAGCATACTGTCTTCAATTCCCGGAAACTACACGGCAACGCTTGTCGTTAAAGGTAAGAATAGCCTTTCCGGACACGAAACAGAAGAGACATCCGTTACTATGTGGGTGTCAGGTAAAGTCCTGCTTCGCACACCGCAACTGACAGCATTATCGGGGCACTCGCAAGTTACCTTGCAATGGCAACCCGTTGCCGGTGCAACAGGCTATGTTATCAAAACGGGTGATAACGTGTTAGCCACTTTACCTGCAACTGCCACAGAGTATGTGCATATGGGTCTCTCTGTAGGGCAGAATATATCTTATACGCTTACGGCGGTTTATTCTCCCGACGAGCAGTTTAATACCTCTGCAACCGTTACGGCAACCACGGGTGTCATTACCGCAGGGAGTGCAGCGCATACCGGTTTGCAGACGGGTACCGATCATCCTACAAACAATACTTTCCCCTACCAAGTGTTGCGTGACATAGACCTGTCCTCCGCCTTCGGAGATGGCAAAGCCGCTTGTGATCTGCTCTACATCTTTGGAGTTACTACCAATACGGATGATAAGACTGCAAAGGTGAATGGTATAACGTATCATGTCATCACCCTGCCTTCTTCAACTGCCGCTTCAAATGCCAAGACCCCCTGCTACATCTATCAAAAGAATGGAGACAATTATCGCTACAAGGAGACTATAGAGAATATGAATGTCCCCTCCAAACCGTCTCAGTTCAATATCTCCGCCAACGGGCAAAAGTTGTATTTTACAGGCTACTGCCCTGTGGCTACCTGCGGCAGTACCGGTGATGAGGATGGTATTATTTTTGTATCGGGAGGTAAAAACGCAAAAATAGATTTATATTTGGATGATTTGCAGTTGTATGCCCGAATGAAAAGAAAAGACGGTCACTCCGGCAATGCAGATACGGCTTCAATTTCATTAGGTACTACGATGTATGTAAAGGGTAGTGGATCAGTTATGACCTTTCGGAGTTCGTCCACCTCGTCTTCCTTGCCATTTGTTCCAACTATACACGTGCGTGGTGATAATACCCTTAAAAGTACACAGGGAACGGTTGTTTATTTGGATGCAGTAATCAAAAAACTGACGGCAGGGCAATACTCTTCCCCATTGCAGGTTCAGGTTACTGACAAAGACCAGTGTACTACGTTGAATATAGATGATGTCTGGTTCCGAACAGAAGCAACAGGGACTGAAAGAGTGAATGGTCAGTTGCATCTGCAGCAGTATGCTCAGAATGCCCCATCCATTGATATAGGAAATGATAAGACTGTTTTGAATCTTAATGGCGGACAGATATATTTGCAGAACGCCATACCTATATCGTCACAGTATAAATCGGCTTTCGCTGTCTCTTATCGTGTGTATCAACAACAAGTAAAATTTTTAGTAACTGTTACCGCATCAATGTATGGTGTAGGTAATGATCAAGCGGGGGGAACAATTAATTTCAATGACGGTACTATTCATTGTGTCCCGCTGAATCCGAATGCCATTAAGAATTACATTTCGTATTATCGTGATCTGACTTCTATGAAATGTCCGAAGAATACGAAAATTAATGGTGGAACGTTTGATTGTAAAGTGTGGGCGTGCGAATCTGCGGCATCTCTGGGAGGTTCACCAACTAACCAATATGGTGATTCATTGAATACAATCGGCTTTTCGGTCGAAGACATCTCGCAGCCATATCACTTGCTGGCAAACCCCGTCGTGTTCCCCGATAAGTATAAATACAAAGGTAGTACATTGGTACAATACTACCAAAATCATACACCTTATGGACAGAATAGTATTACTCCAAACGAACACGACTCGGTGTACTATATGTTGCCAAGTGATGAGGTTGTACGAGATGTAAATTTGCAACCTTGGGGAATTTGTATTCCTGCTTTGCAGGCAGGTGCCAGTGGCTATAAACAATCATTGGGTGGTGATATTACCATTCCGGCAGATGCGAATACAAGAGTATCGAGATTGTTGTATGGCTCAATAGATCAATTCTTAATAGATGCTTTTGACGGATATAAAAGTCCGGAACTAAATGCGACTATTGATATGGAAGATAAAGATAAACACAAACAAATTCTCAATACATCAGATTATTCTATAGAGGATAAAATCTATATGATGTTGCCGGTTGTAGCAGATCAATGGCGTATGTTTGTTCCTCCATTTGATGTTAGCAAGGTTTCAATTATAGAAGCATATCCGGAAGACTCCGTCAAGAAATATAACATCAGCCTTGACGAAGCACACAAGATACAGGCACAACGTACAATCGATTTGTTGTATTATTGCTGCGAGGGAATTGTTATGAACCATTCACAAGCCGATTTTGAAATGTTCAAAAACTTGTGGATATATCATACAAAGAAGACCTATGGTTATACCCCAAAAGTGGTGGAATTACAACATGCAACAGATGATAATTGGTTTGATGCTAACTACTATCTGTATCATTCTTCCGGAACGTGGCAATTTGACGGAACGAATTTTACTACCGACTGGCAGCCTGCCGAAACAGAGAATAAGGATTTCGGAGGTACAACGCACCCTGTGGTGATGAAGCAGGGCGAGATCTATGCTTTTGATTTCCCTTATAAGTTGGGGCATAATCCTAATGAAGAGTGGGATTATTGGACTGGAAAGTATTTATTGCTTGAGGGGTATGGTCCTCAAACATTGCATGGGAAAGACTATTCTGCAACAATAACGGAAGATTATACCGTTCCGGGATCTGCTTCTCTGCGTGGAAATGCTACATTTGCGGATATGAGTGTACAGAAAAGCAATGTCTACCACCTGACAACTACTGATGAATATAATAGGAATAAGTATATATGTAGTGCAGAGCCGTGCACATTAGAACCGGCAGAAGGATTCTTGTTGGCAAACATACCTTCTTCCAAATTACCTGCACGTGCTATTGCTATCAATACAGGTGTGGTAACTTACGACACCGAAGCCAATTCAACCACCGGTGTACCGACTATTTCCGGTGGACGGACGCTGATTGTGAATAGTGTGGACGGCGGGGTAATGGTTATCCCTGTAGTGCCGCAGCAGGTGGGTATCTATAGTTCGGCAGGGCAGTTGGTTGCCTCCGGGTATATGACCGGCGAGACCACTTTCTCCCTCCCCGCAGGCATCTATATGGTGCGTGGCGAGCAGGAGACTGCCAAGGTGATAGTCCGTTAGTCTGCCAATCTATCACCTCTCTGCATTGGGATAATATGCAGAGAGGTACATCGGTGCGCTGTGGCACAAAACTCCTCCGCACACCAAGCGACCTTTGACATATTGATTTACCGTTTGTATGCGGTCTCCGTTGTGTTTTCCATTAATGCCCGTTTTTATATTCTCCATTAATGCCCGTTAAAGAATCATTAAAAGACAACGTTAATTATCGTGTAATTAGACGTTAATTTTCTTGGAACATATAATGAGCCATATAATTGAGCCATGAATTAATTCTTTCACCCAATACGGTCAAATATGAATCAAATGCTGTTCGTGGAGGGAAATTAATGGTTAATTAACGTCAATTAATGGAGCCCATAAAAAATACTGGGTGCAATTAGTGGAGACAGAAAAGCAAAGCGGTAATTCAATAGATTGGGTTATCGCTTTTTTTGAGTCTGTATATCTGTAACAATTATATGTTAAGGCTAAAATACATATTGATGTTTCTGCTGCTGTCGCTGACAGCGGTTTCGTATAGCAGTGCGCAGACTGAAACCGCTTGGCGGGCAATGGCGCAGACCTCGGATTCGATGGTTATCGGGGCAGATGAAGATGCTGCCAGTTGGACTTGCAGCAAACTGCAAGCCTCGCTGCAAGCCCCCTACTATTTCTGCGATTGCTACGAAGGTGGTTCTACCTTCAGTTTCCCCCTGAGCGAGCAGATCTCCGATACCGTGTGGTACACCGCTTCGGTGGACGATGTGCGCAAGGGGCTGACCGCCTACTGGTTTGCCGACTGCTCGGTTACTATTGCTGTGTATGCCCTCTGCTCCAGCGAGACACCTACCATCTCTATGACTATCGGGCGCGACCAGATGCGCGAGATGGACGCTGCCTCCATCAACAAAAAAATAGACGAGATGGGCAGTGTGGCAGGCTCGCTGATCGGTGCGCTGACGCCGCATATCCGCGTTTATCCCAATGGCAAAGGCAACGGGCAAGTGTATGTATTCCCCTACAACGAGGGACCTTACTCCACCTGCGAGGCACCCCTCCCCGTCAGGACGAGTATGACCTACGTGAGCAGCCATTCGGACGATGTCTATGAGTGGGAGGCAAGCCGCCTGCCGCAAAGCGGGAGCGTGTTTGTACAATGGAAAGAGACGAAAAATAGCCCGTGCCAAGTGTGGGTTACACGCGGCAGTTGCTCCGGCACCGAAGTGGCACGCACCCTGTTGTCCGATTCTGCCAAACTCTTTTTCCCAGACCCGACCCTGATACAGGATGCCCGCAAGGCGGGCGAATCGCTGTTCTTCCATTTTGCGCATGCTTCGGATAAGGTGGGGCGTATCCGTTTCCGCACCAATCCGCGTTTTGTGCCGCTGGTTACCGACACTGTTGTCTGCCATGGCAAAGGGCTGCAACTGACCGACACCTTGCTCACCCAAACCACCCGCTACAACAACGATACTACGTGGTTTTTGGGCGATACGGTGCATATCCGTGCCTACAACCTGACCATCACCGCCCCCGAACCGCAGCGCGACACCGTGCGTGTACGAGCCGCCCAACTGCCGATGCTCTATCGCAATCAGGAGTATATCGCCAAGGGCGGATATGGCGACTATGATTTTACAATCCATACCGCCGGGCAGTGCGACGAGCGGTATCTGCTCTGTGTGGAACACCTGACGACGCACACTTCCGTCAGCATAGACACCACGCTCTGCGAGGGAAAGACTATAGAGGTGAACGGCATAGTATGCAGCCGGGACACCACTATACAGAGTGCGGGTTGGACAGACGAAGATACATACACCAATATGGATATACGTGTGTCGTTCTCCGCCCCCGAGACGGAATATGATACCGTCTATGTCCTGCCGGCGGATATGGCGGAAGGCTATTTCTACGAGGAAGCCAACCAATGGATAGACGCCTACGGCGACTACAGTTATACGATTACGCGCAGAAACCAGTGTACGCGGCGGGTGGAACTCTCTGTGCGGGAACAGATATCCACGCCAGTAGCGGATACCCGACAGACGGTACCCCCGTCCCGTCTCTACTGCGCTCCCGACGGAACTGTTTATGTGGTGCGTAGTGGCAAACGATATACCCTGCTCGGGCAAAATGCTAATTAACGTTCAAACACGGGTGGATGTCGGGTGGATATCGGGTGGATAGGCTTTCTTTATCTTTCTATCCTATGCGTATCCTAAGCGCATCCTATAACAAATTATATGGAGAATGTAAGATAAAATAGAAACGTAAAAAATACAATATACAATGAAAAAACTTTATCTTCTGATTGTGGCCGCAATGCTATGCTGTCTTCCGGCAATGGCTATCGGCAAAGGCGATGGTTCTACCAAAGCCAATGCCATAGAGTTTGACTGGGAGAACGGCAACGTGCAGGGAGGCAGTGCCTCTGCGGTGTGGTATCGTGTTTCGTTAGACCCCATCTATGAGGAAGAAACACCTACCTTGGCTATTTTTCTGACCAACTTGACCGATAACACAGCCAATGTGCATATCCAAGGTACATTGGCGGGGCAGACCGAGAAACGCGACTATACGCTGTCGGGCAAAGAGTATCGTGTATGGACGGTAGCCGGCGGAATGCTTATCCAAATGAAGCAGACCGAGGTCTATCTCTGCCTGACCACCGACCAGCGTATCGCCATCACCTCCAAGGTCTATGCTGCGTCCGACATCGATGATGCTTGTCTCAACGCCACTGAGTTCAACTGGACGGCAGGCATGTCGCAAACCGCAGAGAGCGTGTGGTACAAGGTGAACCTCCGTGCCGCCAAAGCCGCTACCGGCAAAGAGGTTGCCGTTGTGGTGCGCAACATAGGTTCGGCTGCCGCTACGGTTACCGGCGGTGTCAGTTTCGATTGCCCGAGTACGGGATTGACCTCGCGCGGAGCATATCTGGCAGCAGGGCAGAGGTACATCAAGACCATAGGTCGCTCTATACTGGATATGCTGTCGGCAGACGAGGTCTATGTGCGTGTTGATAGCAAGCAACCTGTTCGTATTGAGGCGCAGTTGGTGGATGCCGATGTACCGGCTACACCTGTTTTTGAAGGCACCGGTGCCGTCGAAGCCGTTTTGAATACCACCTACAAAATAGGTGCCGGGGAATATATCTACAAGATACGCTTGGCATCGCTCCGTCAAAAGGGTATGGTGCCCGAACTGATGGTAATCAATCGAGGGGCTGCCAAGGCTACTGTCAAAGCCGAGGTGGCGTTTGTTGCCAAACCATACAGCGTTACTGCCCGCACTATGCAACTCGACGCGGACGCTTCCGCTACCAAGACCATTGAACCGAATATGTTGGACGGGCTGAGTGCCGAGTATGTATATGTACGTCTGACCACCGACCAGCCGCTTTCGTTCTCCGGGCGTCTCCGTCGTCTGCATGAGGGCGAAGCCTGCAAAACAAGTATGGACTTTGTTTGGAACACCGAACATCGTCAGTCTGCCAATACCACCGTTTGGTATGCTGTGGATATCAAGTCCGCCAAAGCCGGCAAGAAAGATATTCTGCTACACGTGAAGAACCTCGGCGGCAAGAAGGCTTCGCTCAAGGCAAGTATGGCTTTCGAATGTCCGTACAGCGATCTACAGACTATTTCGCGTACGCTTGCCGCACAGACACAGCGCGACAAGACCATCAGTTGGAATACTTTCGGTATGATGGCGAGCGACATCGTGTATGTGGGCGTAGAGACCGACCAAAACATAGTATTCAGTGCCGAACTGACGGATATGCCCGTCAAAGAGGAGGACGATGCGTGTCTCCGTGCTACGGCTTTCGATTGGACATACGGACACAAACAGGCTGCCAAAGATACCGTCTGGTACAAGGTCGGACTGGCAGACGTGCGTGCTACCACGCTGGTACCGACCCTTACTATCAGCAACCTCGGTGCGACTACCGCACAGATTGAGGCGGAGATGAGCCTTGAGTGCCCCGACAATGTAGCCAATACCGAGCGCACTATGTCGCTTGCTGCCGGCGGCAAGTATGAGAAAACATTCGGACGCGACTTTATCAACGGCATAGACAAGAGTATTGATACCCTCTATTTCCGTGTCATCTCTTCGCAGCCGATTGCTTTCCGTGTTACGATGACCAAAGAGGACGCAGGCAGCAGTTGCCGCTCGGCAATCCTGTTCAACTGGGTAAGCGGCAATGACCAGAAAGCCGATGACGCCCTCTGGTATATGGTGGATCTGCGTGCTGCCAAACAGGGGAACAAGGATATCCGCGTCAGCATCACCAACAAGGCTAATGCAACAGCCGATGTAGAGGCGCAGGTGGCATTCACCTGCCCGTGCGATGTCCCGCAGACCCAGACGACTACGCTCCGCGGCTTGCAGACCAAGAGCACCACGATTGCCCACTCTGCATTGGAGACCTTGGGCGACACCGTCTATGTGCGCTTGAGCAGTTCGCAGGCGGTACACGTAGAGGCGGAACTGGTTGAGCCGGAGCCGTTCACTGCTATCGATTGCCCCGACGATATGGTGGTTTTCGGTTGGGGACAACGCTATACTACCACTGCCGATACCACATGGTACTATGTCAGCAAAGCAATGCTGGACGAGATGATCGCCTCGGCAAAGACCCCGCGTATCTATCTGACGAGTGCCACCAAACAAACCGTTACGGCACAGGTGGCTTACCATTGCCCGGTTACAGAGGCTATGCAGAGCAAATCGGTAAGCGTAGGTGTAGGACAGGAACTGTATAAACTGGTGGAGCGCAGTACGGCGGAGCAGTTGGCTGCCAAGCACGACAGCATCATAGTGCTGCTGATTGGCAACGGACTGCAGTTCCAAGTGGATTTGGTCGATCCGAACTCCGGTGAGGACTGCCTGCACGCCATCAACTATGCCGTAGGCGACACCTGTATCCAGGACGAGACGACCACCCGCTGGTATCGTCTGGACAAAAAAGCCGTGGTTGCTCTGGATAAACTGATTACTTTCAGCATTGAGAACCTCGGTACCAAAGCGGGAACCCTGCAAGCCGGACTCTATACGAGTTGTGATTCCGCTGCGATTATGGCAGAGTCGTTTGCGCTCGGTATCGGGCAGAAACGCAGCAAGGAGATTAGTAGTGATATTTTCAGTGCTTTCGCTTCCGACTATCTCTATCTGAAACTTACTACCCCGGCAGGACAGCAGGCGCGTATCACTTCGTCGGTTCGCGACTTTGCTGCCATCGAGCCTGTTACGGCTTGTGCGGAGGCTGTCGAGGCGGTGCCGAATACCACATACAATGTCGAGGCTGGCGTGCCGACATGGTACGCCGTGGACATTCGCAACCTCCAGGAGAACACTTCGGGTAATGGTACGCTTACTATCCGCAACCTTGACAACAGTCCCGTTGTGTCAAAGGCGGAAATCAGTTGGGTATGCCCCGTGGAGCACGAGATGACCTTCCGCCAGCGTACTATTGCGGGCGGTGAGGCATTGGTATATACTGTAGAGCGTACGCAGTTCAACGCTTTTGACAGCGCACGTGTCTATGTACGCGTCAGTGCCGACCGTGCTATATCGTTCCGTTTCGATATTACGTTGAGCAAGGGGGATGACTGTCTCAATGCCATTGATTTCGATTGGATCAACGGCAATATCCACCCGGGCAGTACAGAGCAGGAGAAGACCAGTTGCTTGTGGTACCAGGTGCGTTTGGACTCCACCTCTATTCCGGAGGGCTATGATATGCGCTTGTCTATCGTAAACCTTGACAAGCAGGAGCAGACCGAGACTAGTGCGAAGATTATGTGGGAGTGCGACCAGGAAGTGAAGAACCTGGAGCATACACTCGCTGCCGGCGATACCGTCTCGCAGAATATCGACCGCGATGTGATCAAACAGGCCGGTTGGCCCAACTTGCAAATCCTCTACTGCTCGGACAAGACTACGAAAATCTTTGCATCCTTGGTGCCGGAGACGGAACGTGTACAAGGCTTTGACACTGTCTATGCCACTGTGTGCGACGGTGCGGAATACCGTGATTCCGTCTTTGTCGGCGACAAGTGGTATTATATCAATATGATGGTGTTCGACGATGATGTTACTTCGCAGCAACTTGATACCACTATCACTTGGCGCGATGGCACCTCGATGCGCGACTCGGTAATTACCTACAAGGTAACACCGCTCGTCGCTGCCAAACAGATACCTGCTGAGCAGTTGCAGACACTCCACGCCGCGCCGTTGCTGGTAGAGGGTATGAGCCTGTTTGTTGATTCTTCGCTTGCGGCATTGCGCCGTTACTATGGCAGTGTGGATACCATATCGCCGATTGATACTATCTGGTGGTCGGATGATGCAGCGGGTAATGCGTGGGCGGATACCGTTACCATCCTGCCCAAGGATATGCATACCAAGATGCTTTATCTGCATATTGAGGACTCGTGCGAGAATGTATTGAATTTCCCCTATACGTTTATGGTGGCTCCGTGGCGCACCGACAGCATTGCTCTGTATGATACGGTTTGCCCGAATACGGTTTCGCAGTTGTTGCCGACTACAACCATTCATCAGGATACCGTTATCCGTTCTCTGAAACAACAACTGAGCGTGAAGGATACGCTCGGTCGTCCGCGTACTATCGACTCGCTCTATATCTATACAATCAAAGTAAAGACCCGCCCTGTCCTCTATACCGAGTTGCCCTATCTACCAACGGTGGCTTGCGGTAAGAGCATCAATGTTTCTCGTGCTACCACCTCCCTGTTGCGGCAGTTCGCACAAGACAAGGGTGAAACGGATATGATCGTGGAGTCTGTCGTATGGCACCGCAAGGATACACTGACCGGTACGTACAGCCCTCTGACCACCGACCGTCTGGGCAAAGACGAGAAGAAAGTAATATTGCGCTATGTGGCTGTTACCGAATGTGGCGATTCGTTGTTTGGGCAGGACTTTGACTTTGTTCCCGAGGCATATATATACAAGGTGGCTCCTGAGATACAGGATGCAACCTGCGCTGGCAGCGAGTACATCGGGCGTGTAAGTTCGCACATTATTCTCAATGACACCACGTGGAATGATACACTCCCAATCCATGATACCGACATTGACTTCGACTCGGTATATGTCTATAACATCACCACGCTCCGATTGCTCAAAGATACCACTGAGCATGATACCATTTGTGATGGCGATATCTATGCTTGGCGTGGTGGTATGCAACTCTCCCAGACGGGCGTTTATTATGATACCGTTTATTATGATTCAGGTTGCGCAAAAGAGTACTATACGCTCAATCTGACAGTTCTTTCTGCTACGGATATGCCTGAGGAAACGGCGGTTATCAAAGAGGGACAGACCTATACTTGGCGCAATTTGACTTTCACAAAAGCAGACACGTATCATGATACCGCATACTACGCTGTTACAGGGTGCGACAGCGTACACTATACGCTCCAACTCCAAGTGAAACCGGCATCGAAAGCAGATACAACGGTTACGGATACCGTCTGTGTCGGCAGCGATTATGTTTCCCGTTTGCAAACCCTCATTGTCTATACCGATACCACGTGGACGGATAGCCTACGTGTGTTCGACCCTGTCAACGGGGATGTGGATTCGCTCTATCATTACCAACTCTATGTATATCATTTCTTTATGCCGGCTATTGCGCAGGATGATATCCTTGCGGTGTGCGGTCAGGTGGTAGATACCACCCGTGCTACGGCTGCCTTGGAGCAGGCTGTGGCTGCCGATCCGCTCTTTGCGCCCAATACCGCTATCCGCTGGTTCGTGCAGCAAGGCGGGGCTTGGAATGGCATTGCGGATAAGGCATTGGACGGGCAAACAAAAGAGGTTACCGTCCGCTGCGAGATTAGCAGCGATTGCGCTACCAAGGATACCACGTTCATCGTCTCGGTAGAGCAACCTGATGCCGACAACAACCCTGCGTTGAGCAACCTGCCCGCCAAATCGATGTACTCCGACCGTCTGCTGATGATCAACCTCAATAGCATACGTGAGCAGTTCCCCGACTGGAACATCACCGAGGCGGATGTACACTGGTACAAGATGGCAGGCGAAACACCCGATGTCAATGCCGATACCGAAGTGGCTACGGGCTTCTACTATACCACAGACAATGCCGATGCACTGCAAGGCGCATATTATGCCCGTATCATACACACGGCATCTTCCGGGAGCGATTGCGCAGCCGAGGCACGCACGGTCATCCTTACTTGCACCACCGGCAGCAAGGCGCCCGAGTTGCGTCCGAATGTCGTGCTGCCCGAGGAGCAGATACAGGTGCAGAACCTCAATCCGGATATGGAAACCGACATCGTCGTTTATACCTCCACCGGACAAAAGATTGCCGCTTATACATCTCGCGAGGCAGAGACATTCCTTATGAATGCCGCTTCTGATACGGGCTATTATATGGTGGATGTACAATGCGACGGCGAAAAGGTTACTTTGCGCTATGTGGTTAAGTAAACGGACTGACAAACTAATAATTACGATACAATGAAAAAGATTAAAAATAAGATATTCGGTAGTGCGGCACGTCTGCGTAAGGCTGCACTGGCTATGGTGTTGGTATCTGCGGGTGTTTGCGCAGATGCGCAAACACCCGCAGACTCAACCGCTTCCGATTTTCAATGGCAAGTGGGTGATACGGTGGTTATCAAGCGCGATAATACCCACTACCTGACAGGAGAACGTATGAGTACGTGGGTCTATTATGTATCGCACCCTATCCTGCAGGTAGGTACGAAACGCTTCCCCGATGGCGTGCTGCTCAAGGGAATTATGTCGTGGGTACGCCCTGACGGCATTATGCTCAAGGGGGCTGTGGCACGCGAAGATACTGTGGCACAGGCTGCGGCTCAGCAACAGCAGGAGCAGCAGAAAATACAGGTCAATCAACGGGCGGAGGAGAAAGAACAGATGTCGGAACTCCAGCAGCGTCAGATTGAGCAGCAAGCCCAACTGTATGGCAGCGAGACGCTGAAAGCCGATACTGCGCTGTCCAAACGCGATACGACACCGGTTGTGGAGCAACCGCTGGAACCGATAGTAGTAGAAGAGCAACCTGCCCAGGACGCAGCATATACCATTACTGCCCAGCCGAAACAGGAGAACTACCAGCGTTTCTCTATCGGTCTCCGAGGCGGTTATGCCAATATGCTCCACGCACTCAACCGCGACAGCAAACGCCCCGGTGGCTTCGATGCTATGCTCGACCTGCAGTATGCCTACTATTGGACTAAGTTCGGGCGTCCTGTTGATTTGGGTATCCTTACCGGCTTGAGTCTGGGCTATGCGCAGAGCAGTATCAACTTGGATGTCAACGACTCTTATACGGTTAATACCGATGAGGGGGCGGTGGATTATACCCTCACTGCCGATAAGGTCTCTTCCTGCGACCGCCAACTGCAACTCGAAGTGCCCCTCTTGTTCTCTTTGGTTACTGAGAAAGGCTTGTTCTTCAATATCGGCCCCAAACTCCTACTCCCGCTCTATACACCCTATCAGCAGACTATCACTGCGCCTACCGTGGACGCTTATTTTCAGGAAGAGGGCGTGCATGTTACCAACGAAGCCATCACAGGGCGTCTGGATAATGACCAACTCAATAACAAAGGTAAGAACCACAACCAATGGAAAGCCAACCTGCTCCTTTCTGCCGAAATCGGGTACGAGTGGAGTCTGCGCAACGGAGATGCTCTCGGTTTGGGTGTGTATGCCAACTATAGCGTCGTCAGTGCTTTCAAGGGCGAAACCGCCAACAGGAGCCTTATCAATGTAACACCTCCTTCGGGAGACGGCAAGGCTTCTGCATCGGTTGTCTCGGCTACCGACACCTATGTCAATAAATTGGGTTATGTCGATGCCGGCATCAAGGTGGCATACCATTTCAATTTCCCGAAGCAGAAACGTTCTGTCGCTAAACAATAACTTTTACGCCTGAATAATACGGTAGTATAACAATAAAAAAAGAGATTGCCGACCAAGTGTGGCAATCTCTTTTTTTATCCCCCTCCTATTATTATCCTTTATGCTAACGGCATCGGGTTGTTATCGGGTGATTATCGGGTTGTTCGTGAATGGATGCTGATTGAATAAGCCCGTTTCGGCGTATTGTGGCGCAAAGCACCGCTTTGTGCGTAGCACGCGCCACCATCCGCCGCCCTTGTATCTTGTATTTGTTGATTGAGCGCGGGGCGTGTTGCCCCGCAAGAAAGGTAAAGCCGGTTTTGTTTTTATGTTTCCGTTATTTCGAACTCACGTTATATCAGCATAGAACACAAAAAAACTGCCCGACTATACTTTGTCAGGCAGTCTCTTTTGTTGTCTCATTACGCATTACGCATTATGCATTACGCATTGTATTATGTCTTTTGCCACTTGCTGTTTGGATTCAAGCGGGTAGGCTATATGGTGTCCGTCTTTGTAGTAGATTGTTACCTTGTTCGTATCGCATACAAACCCCGCCCCCGCGTCTTGCAGCGAGTTCAGCACAATCATATCCAACCCTTTCGTGGTCATCTTGTGCAGTGCATTCTGTTCCTCGTTATGCGTCTCAAGCGCAAAGCCGACTATGGTTTGGTCGGGGCGTTTCTGCTGCCCGAGTGTGGCGGCTATATCGTGTGTCTTGCGCAGCGTCAGCGTCAGTGTGTCCTGCCCTGCCTGTTTCTTTATCTTCTGCGCTGCTACCTTCTCAGGAGTGAAATCGGCTACCGCTGCACAGAGAATGGCTATATTGCACATAGGAAACGCTTGCATACACGCCTCGTACATCTCTTGTGCCGAACCGACGGAGACAATGCGCAATGCGGGTGCAATGCCGAACAACTCCGCTCGCGGCAGACTGCATTGGGTCGGTCCTGATACCAATACCACTTCTGCCCCACGGCGAAGGCACTCTTGTGCCAAGGCATAACCCATCTTGCCGGTGGAGTAGTTGCTGATATAGCGCACGGGGTCTATCTTTTCCTGTGTCGGACCTGCTGTAATCAGCACCCGTTGTCCTGACAGATCTTTGGGCGATAACGCATACTCTGCTGCCTCCAAAATAACCGCAGGCTCCTGCATACGCCCTCTGCCGCTTGTGCCGCAGGCCAACTCCCCTTCCGCACAATCGAGCATCGTAATGTTGTCCCAACCGGACAGACGCTTCATCGCCTCTTGCGTGGCGGGGCATTGGTACATCTTGTCGTTCATTGCAGGGGCTATCACCACAGGTTTGCGCATTGCGCAGAAAGTGGTCGTCAGGGCGTCATCGGCAATGCCGTTTGCCATCTTACCGAGTACGTTGGCGGTTGCAGGTGTCACCACCATCAGGTCTGCCCAATCGGGCAGGGAAATATGCTCTGTGGAATGTTCGTTGATAGCGGCAAATACATCAGAATAGACCTTGTAGCCCGATAGGGTCTGCAAGGTCAACTCAGTTACGAACTCCAACGCATTCTTGGTGGTCGCCACCCTCACTTCCGCTCCCGCTTTGCGTAGCAAGCGTATCAGTTCGGGAATTTTGTAGGCAGCGATACCCCCGCTGATGCCTACCAATATGTGCTTGCCCTCCAACAATGTACAATTAACAATTAAGAATTAACAATTAATAAATATGCAATGCGTTCTTTATCCATTGTTCTTTGTCCATTGTTATTTCAGTGCTTCGTCCTTGTTGCTGGTCTTATATACGAGGTCGTTTTCTACAAACTCCTCCGTAGCCAACAAGGTCGGTTTGGGCAGACGCTCGTAGGTGCGCGAAATCTCAATCTGCTCTTGGTTCTCAAAAGTCTCGTCCATCGAGTCTTGGGGAGTGGAGAAATCCTGCAGTTTGCTGTCCAACTCTTTCTTGAGTGCGGCACTGATCTGGTTGGCGCGTTTCGCAATGATGGCTACGGTCTCGTACACGTTGCCGACGGGTTCTACCAACTTGTTCATATCGCGGGTAATCGTGTTGGTAGGTGCTTTCGATTGTTTGAAATCCATATCTTTAGTATCTTTAGTTTTATTCTTGCGGTTCGTAGCGTCAAAACGCCCGAACATAGGCTTGCGCTGTGCGCAGACTTATTCCTTGGTTATTTTCTTTATCTCCTTGAGTATCTTGTCCGCTGCAGAACGGTGTTTCGATTCGGGATACTCTGTAATGAAACTATAGTATTCGTCCTGTGTATCGCGGGCGCGTTCCAATTTCTTGTCTTCGTATGAAATCAGCATTTGCTGATATTTGGCTTGTAGTATCAGCCAGTTCAACTCCTCCTGATACGAGTTGCTCGGATAGGTCTTTAGTGCATTCTTTGCCACAATCTCACAACTCAGATAGTTGTTGCCTAAATACGAACCGAGATTGTAATAGAGTTTCGCATTCAAATACTCTTTTTGCGCCAACTTGTCGTACATCTCGCCCATCTCGGTGTATGCCTGCTCGGCATAAGGACTGTCCGGATAGAGTTCTACAAACTCGGTGAACGACTGTATCGCTTTGCGGGTAATTTCTTGGTCAAGACGTGCATCGGGAGAATCAAGATAATAGCAATGCCCCAGTTGGAAACGTGCCTCTATTGCGTATTTCCCTTTCGGGTAATTACGGATATAGGCTTGATAGTAATCGGCGGCAGAAGCATAGTCTTTCTGCCCCATATAACTGCGGGCCAAGTATGCCAACACATCCTCGCTGCGCTCTGTCCCGCGATAGTACGATGCTATATCGTCCAACAGCGTCTGTGATTTTACATACTGCTTGTCGTTGAAATACTCCAAAGCCTTCTGGTATTTATAGTCCGCATCGGTTGATTTCAGTATCTTTTGGTACTCTCCGCAACTCGCGAAAAGCACACCAACCAGCAATATGACGAAATACTTGTTCTTCATTCTATGAAATGAGCCTGCAAAATTACATAAAAAAAACGAATTACGCAAGCAAAGCGCAATTTTCGTGCCAAAAGTCCTTCGCCTATGTTGCAAGCCGCTTGTGGACATCCCCTGTTGGGTAATTTATTTCTTTGCGTTGCGTATCTCGCTGCTGGAGATGTCAAAATAAGGAGCGTCTTTTAGGAATACGACACATCGTATGTCTTGCCCCGTATCTTTCTTGACAGTGCTTGCCAATCGTTCGATAGTGCTGTTTATTGTGCATTGTGCATTATGCATTGTGCATTGTTCCGTGTGTCTCGGATAGACAAACAGGCGGTAATGCGTGAGAATATATTCCCACTCGCGCCAGCGGTCGAAGATCATTAGATTGTCCTCGCCTATAATCAGGGTAAAGGTATGTTCGGGATAAGCCTTGTCCAATGCACGGAGTGTGTCGGCAGTGTAACTCGGACGGGGCAACTGAAACTCAAAATCGGACGCCTGTACGTGCGGTATATCCGCAACGGCTTTCCGTACTTGCTCCAACCGTACCCGCTCATCGGCAAGAATGTGCTTGTCTTTCAGAGGGTTGCTTGGACTGACTACCATCCATACCTCGTCCAAGTCGGTGTGCTCTGCCACCCACTTTACCAACCCCGTATGCCCGAAATGCACAGGATTGAAAGAACCGCTATAGATTCCGATGTTCAATTATTTCACTATAGTATCTGGCAAATTTCCGGTTCCCCTAGTTCTTCTAGTTTCCCTAGAATTTCTATAAATTCCCCTGTTCCCCGAGAAAAGCCGCTACTTCCTTGTCCAGTTGCTTCTCCGCAGAAGCAAGGTTGTTATTGACAATGATACAGTCGAAGTGCGGTGCGTCCTGCATCTCGGTGGCGGCTTTGGCAACGCGCTCTTCTATCTTTTCAGGGCTGTCGGTCGCACGACCGATCAAACGCTTTCGCAGTTCGTCCACCGATGGCGGAGCCACAAAGAACGACTTGGCACGGTCGCCGAAAATACGCTTCAGGTTAATCCCGCCTTTTACATCTACGTCAAACACCACATGGTGCCCCGCACCTTCTATACGCTCTATCTCGCTTTTGAGCGTACCGTAGTAGGTGCCGGAATAGACCTGTTCCCACTCTACCAACTTGCCCTCGGCTATCAGTTTCTCAAACTCCTGATTGCTCATAAAATAGTATTCCCGTCCGTTCTGTTCCTGCCCGCGCGGTGCCCGCGTGGTGGCGGATATAGAAAATTCCAAGTCGTGTCGCTTGCCGAGCAGGTAATTCACCAGAGTCGATTTGCCCGCCCCGCTCGGAGCACTGAAAATCAAAATCATAATTACGAATTAAAATTGTGCATTATGCATTAAGCATTGTTAGTGCGGTGCGTACGCGGCGGAGCGTCTCCTCTTTGCCGAGAATATCGGTGATCGCCCAGATATGCGGACCGCGGGCGGCACCTACCAAGCAGATACGGAATGCATTCATTACAATACCTACGCCGTACCCTTTCTCTTCAATCCACGGCATAACAAGCGCGTCCAATGCCTCTGCCGACCAGTCCTCCTGCGGCTCCAACAGAGCCAGCAACTCCCGCATATGTTGTGGGCTGTCCTCTTTCCAACGTTTTTTGAGCGACTTCTCGTCATACTCTGTGGGGGCTACAAAGAAGAAATTGGTCTGCTCCCATAGTTCGGGTACAAAATCCACACGGTCCTTCGTCAGACCGATAACCTTGGCTACTTTTTCTTTGAAAGCCTTTGCCGACTCGGCATTTCCCTCCTCCGAAGGAGGGGTTTGGGGAGGTCTTACCCCGTGCTGCGCCAATACGGGTATAAACAGGTCTGACAACTCGTCGTTGCTCTTTAGTTGCAGATACTGGTGGTTGAACCATTTGCCTTTTTCGTAGTCGAACTTCGCGCCCGATTTGCTGACGCGGTCAAGCGAGAACTGCTGTATCAGTTCGTCCATTGTGAACATCTCCTGGTCGCCTGTGTTGTGCCAACCGAGCAGAGCCAGAAAGTTGATGACCGCTTCGGGGAAATAGCCGCTTTCGCGGTAGCCCGAAGAGACGGTGCCGTCTTTTGGGTTGTGGAACTCCAATGGAAATACGGGGAAACCAAGTCTGTCGCCGTCGCGTTTGCTCAGTTTGCCGTTGCCGTCGGGCTTCAAGAGCAGTGGCAGGTGGGCAAATTGCGGCATCGTGTCCGCCCAACCGAACGCGCGGTATAGCAGTACATGGAGCGGTGCCGAGGGCAGCCACTCTTCGCCACGGATGACGTGTGTAATCTCCATTAGGTGGTCGTCCACAATGTTCGCCAAGTGGTAGGTGGGCAGGTCGTCTGCCGACTTATACAGCACTTTGTCGTCCAATATGTTCGAGTTGATAACCACCTCGCCGCGTATCAGGTCGTGTACGTGTACATCTTCGTTGGGCTCTACCAAGAAACGCACCACATACTTGTCGCCGCGGGCGATACGGGCTTCCACTTCCTCTTTGGGCATCGTGAGCGAATTGACCATCTGCTCGCGTGTGCGTGCGTCATATTGGAAATTAGGTATTTCCGCACGCTTTGCCTCCAACTCTTCGGGGGTGTCGAAAGCGATATACGCATGTCCCGAGTCGAGCAGTTGCTTTACGTATTGGTGGTAAATCTCGCGGCGTTCGCTCTGGCGGTATGGTCCGTGCGCCCCTTTGCCATTGGGGGCGTCTTTGCAGATGCCTTCGTCAATCTCGATACCGAGCCAGTCAAGGGCTTCGGTGATATATTCCTCGGCTCCGGGAACGAAGCGGGTGGAGTCGGTATCCTCAATACGCAGCAGCATCACACCGCCGTGCTGACGGGCAAAAAGGTAGTTGTACAATGCGGTACGTACACCGCCGATATGCAATGCCCCGGTGGGACTGGGGGCAAAACGAACACGAACCATATCTATCAATTTTCTAATTCAGTCTGTTTGTTAATTAGCCCGCAAAGTTACAACAATTTTCTGATATGCGCAACAACACTGTGTTTTGTTCGTATGCATTCGGCTGATAGCGGCGCACAATGCCATTGTGTGCGCAGCCGGCATCCCACTGCGCGTTGCTTGCGGAAGCCCTGTAGCACGCGCCGTTATCAGCCGCCTGTGTGAATCCCCTGCACACCCGAACCTAATCAAAAATAGGGATATGTTTTACTGATAATTCGGGATTGCAGGACTAATGACCCGGATGTACCTTTGTATTGGATTATGGAGGTACTTTTTGCTGTACATAGCGCAGTCTGAAAGCACTTGGCACACCCTCAACTGAAATGTAAAAATATAATCATATTCATTAACAAAACCCCTGTTTTTTTATGAGAAGAAACAAACTCTTTCTGCTCTTGTCCGCTGGCTTACTTGCCTTCGGAATGAGTGCGCAGACCACTGCGGTGCCTTATTCCACGGGTTTCGAAGACGCTACGGACAATGCGCAATGGCAACTTTCGGAAGGCAACACCGTCAATCGCTGGTATATAGGCAGTGCTGCTCCCAAAGATGGAACCAATGCCTTGTATATCAGCAACGACAACGGCGAACACAATGCGTACAGCAACCGCGACTATACCACGGCATTCGCATATCGCACCTTTCAATTCGATGCATGGGACTATATCGTAAGTTTCGATTGGAAAGCCACAGGCGAAAGCAAATTCGATCTTATGCAGGTCTTGGTGCTGCCCGCCGATGTCAGCCTTGCAGGTGCCAACAGCAATAGGGTAGATTTGGGAACTTTAAGCAATTTTGATGTCAATACCACTGCCGACAAAATGGCGCAGGCAGGCTACATCCGTCTCCAAAGCACCAATCCGAGCAAGGCTGCTTACCCGTGGATGTTCAATCAGACCGCCTCGTGGCAGAGCGAGTCTGTCGAAATCAGTATCCCTACAAAAGGTGATTACAACCTGGTTTTTGTCTGGCAAAACGACGGCAGTAGCGGCGATAACCCGCCTGCTGCCGTAGATAATTTGTCTATTAGCCGCAAAGCCTGCGCCAACCTGCAAGACCTGAATATCACAGGCATTACCGCATCTTCGGCAACGCTCTCTTGGGCGGCTCTCGAAGATGTCGTGGGCTACGACTATATCGTTGCGCCCGCTACAGGGACTATCACCGACGCACAGGCACAGCGCACCGCCGCTACTTCGGTCAGTATCAGCCGACTCACAGCCAACACCACCTATATTGCTTACGTGCGTGCGGTATGCGAGGCGGGACCCGGTGTATGGAAACAGGCATCTTTCCATACCGATTGTGAGGCACTGCCAATCCCCTATACCGAGAATTTCGACGGCAGTCTGCCTGACGGCAATTATGTGATGCCCTATTGCTGGCATAGGATAGCATATAATGGCAAATATCCGTATGTGTTTGTAGATGACAATAATATGAATTTGGCACACAGCGGGAGCAATTTCCTCTATTTCTACGGAGGCACCACCAATTCTGTGCAATATGCCGTTTTGCCTTCCTGTGTAGAGAAAGCCAACCGCCTGATGCTTTCGTTCTATTATAAAAACAAGGACGCAGGACCCAACTACGGCAAGGTGATTGTCGGCGTGATGAGCGACTACACCGATGTTTCCACGTTTGTGCCGCTGGATACGTTCCCTGTAACCACCGTCTATACGCAAACCAAGACCTATCTGAGCAACGCCCCCGATACGCACAACTATATCGCTATCCGATATGA
This sequence comes from Bacteroidales bacterium UBA6828, assembly GCA_002452095.1. Lineage (GTDB taxonomy): Bacteria > Bacteroidota > Bacteroidia > Bacteroidales > Paludibacteraceae > Colicola. The sequence continues at coordinate 25,763 of DKEG01000026.1, forward strand.
CGATGGCGAGCGGGACGGATATGTCTATATTGACGATGTGGAACTGCGCTACCTCCCCACGTGCATTCCCCCGCAAAACCTGCATATCGGCAATATCACCACCACAAGTGCCGACCTCCTTTGGCAGGCAGGCAAAGAGGAAACCGCTTGGTTGGTGCGTTATGCCGTATCGGGTAGCACCGATACCCTGACCACCCGCGTGTCCGACACCCCCGCACTTACTGTCAGCGGTTTGACCCACTCTTCGCTTTACTCCTATTGGGTAAGTATCCAAGCCGATTGCGGCGACGGCGACCTGTCAGATGCTGTGGAAACCACTCTCTCCTTTGCTACCGAGTGCGCACCGTTCCAAACGAAGAACGACTCTATCCTGTTCAATTTTGAACCCTACAGCACGGGACAATCCTTTGAGGATATTCCTTGTTGGGACACCTTCAAAGGCACGGGCAACTCGTCCTACCGCTGGAAAGTGCAGTCCGGTACTGCCCATTCGGGGAGTATGTATGCGCTCATCAGCAATCAGAACGACACCACCTCATCGGTCGTCTTGGTAACCCCGCAGACAGAAATCCCTGATGGCTCGGAACTGAGTTTCTACAGCCGCAGCGGATACCCGAATAGTTCCACACGCCACGACCGCTTGGTCGTCTATGTGAATAATCAGCCTGCCTTGGAGGGGGCTACCCGCTTGGGCGAAGTGCGCAACCTGACCAACACCTACCGTTTCACGCGTTTCAGCCTGCCCGTCCGTGGCAAACAGTATATCCTCATCGAGGCATACAACTATGGTTCGATTTATGTGGACGACATTCTCATTTCCCCCGAACCTGCCTGCTTGCCGCCTACCAACCTGCGTGTGTATGCCACCAATGCGCATAGCACCACTATTACGTGGAACTCGGGTAAGAATGAGACACAATGGCTCGTTAGTGTGGACAACCATAAGGATATTTATGTGGAGGACGAATTGGTGGAAGGCACACCATTCTATACCATTGAGGATTTGCCCTCTTCTACCAAAGATACCGTTTATGTCAAAGTGCAATCGATGTGCGATGAGAGTTCCTTGTCGAAAACGGCAGAGGGCACCCTGGTCTTCACCACCGCTTGCGAACCTGCGGACTATGCTGCGGCACAAGCGGGCGACACGCTGCTGGTATGCGGCTTTGAAGTGAGTGGCGATGACGAATCCTTTGTCAGCGGTTGGGACTCGGTGGCGCACAACTGCTGGACGAACCGCCAAATAGGTTACACCGGCTTTTATGCCCCTACGACACCTATCATCTGGCAGGTGCAAACCTCCAATGCACACACTGGCGAACAGGCTCTGGTATTGCCGCCCAATAGTTCCTATCAACCGATTACCATTCTTGCCTTGCCGGGTATGGTGCTTGCCGAGGGTGCGGAATTGGAACTTTCCTTCTGGAGCAAAAAAGGTCAGGCATATTATGGCAAGACCCTCGACAGTATCGAGGTATATCTCAACAGCGCACCTTCTATGGCAGGCGCAACACGCATCGGCACCACGGGACTCATAGGGGAGACATATACCAAATATACTTTCGACCCCATATCGGCACGTGCCGGCTTGAACTATCTCATCTTACGCTGTGAGCACCCGAGCGGCTACACCGATCTCTATCTCGATGACATCGCTGTGCGCCTTCTCCCCGACTGCCGCAAAGTACGAAATGTGGAGATTGCCGGTATCACACCCCATACTGCTACCCTGCAATGGACACCAGGCAACCGCGAAACGGCTTGGCAGGTGGTCGTAGCCGACGGCACGGATACCCTTCTCAACACCCGTACCGAACAGCCTTTAATAACGCTCCAACCGTTGCAATCGGGAACAAAATACACCCTTGATATTACAATCAAAGCCCTTTGCGACGGTGTCGAAGCCGCTGAGTACTACCACGCTGCGCATACCTTCCTTACCGAATGTGAACCCATTGCCGACTACCCGTGGAGCGAGACTTTCGAGACCGTTCCTTCCGGCGATGACATCTTCGAAGTACCCGTATGCTGGAATATCCTCGGGGCAAACCAAGGCGGCAACACCTCTGTCTATGTTACCGGTTCTATTGCTGCGCACGAGGGTACCAAGGGGCTTACGCTCAAGACCACTGACGCGTATGATGCGGCGGCTTTTGCTATCCTTCCGCAGGTGAAAACAGGAAATGAACTGGTATTCTGGTACAAGAGCAACTATGTCAACAAACCGATAGAAGTGGGTTATCTCACCGACCCCGCCGACTCCACCACGTGGCATCGTATTGCCGAATATAGCGGTACCACCACTTGGACGCGCGTCATCCTTACGCTTGCGGCTTCCGCCGATGTGCTGCAGCCGTATTACGGTTTCCGCTATGCACCTAACTATACGTATTCCAGTCAGGTATATATCGACGATGTCGCCGTTTATGCCCCCTCACCGTGTCCTCTCCCTGCTAATATCCATATAGTGGATTCGCTGGCTACACAGCAGAGCGCAACCATGGCTTGGTCGGGCAGCGCAGACAATGGCTATACCGTTACCTTCTGCGGTGCAGACACCGTTACCCTGCAGACACCTGACACCTTCTGTGTCTTGGACGGACTGCAACCTGCCACCCGCTATGCCTATACGGTCAAAGTGCTGGCACACTGTCTGGCAGGCGATGCATTCGATGTTCAGTCCGAACAACTGATGTTCTCCACTGCTTGCGCAACCGTCAGCGAGTTCCCGTGGGAAGTGGATTTTGAAAATTTCACTATAGGCAACGTCAACCAGTCCTGCTGGCTCAATGAGCATGTGTCGGGCTATGGCACGTATCTGTTCTCGGTTTATCAGTCCGCTTGGGGTGTCAATAATAATAACACCAATGTGCTCAAACTGACCGACCAAAGCGGCACTACCTACACCCGTCTAGTACTGCCCGAAATGGATATCCCCGTCGCAGGAGGTTACGATTTCGGACTTTCTGTCTGGCGCCGTTCCATGCCCTATATTCCTGCCGAGGGAGTCTATATCCTTGCCGGAACGGATACATTGGCCTTCATTCCGCACAACTGTTCTACGGTCGGCACCAACATCCCCGCCGAAACGGAAAGCAATTGGTACACCTATACGTTCACTCTGCCCAATAGCGGCGTACAGCACATTGCCCTCCTCGGACGTAACGAGAACGGCAACGACATCTATATGGACAATCTCTTTGTGCGCAGCAACGGCAAAGTGCCGACCTCTTTGCCTGCTACGGATACTTCCAACGCTGCGGCTCGGAAAATCATCCGCAACGGACAAGTCTATATCCTCCATCGCGGCAAAACCTACAACCTCCTCGGCGAACAGGTAAAAAATAAATAAAGAAATGTACAGAATAAAGATAAAGAAGTGTACAGAATAAAGACAGAATAAAGATAAAGAAATGTACAGAATAAAGACAGAATAAAGACAGAATAAAGATAAAGAAATGTACAGAATAAGTTAGTTCATATAGTAAAAACTATTGCAAAGCGGCTGCCTGAAAACCCTCAGACAGCCGCTTTTTTATCCTCTCACCCCCTCCTCTCACCCCCTTCTCTCACCCCCCTTCTCTCACCCCCCTCCTCTCAAATACTCCTCTAAACACTCCGTTTGGTTTCCGTTTACCTTCGTGCTGATAAGCATAGGTGATTCTTAGGTGATTCACCTGTCAATCCCTTATGAGTACTGCCATTCCATCGGGGACGCGGACGCCCCGTCCGCGGTCGGTTTGCCACAAACCGTATGACTATGCTATGTATGGGAGACGTGAAGCGTAAGGCAGGTGTGCGCACCGAAGCACCACAAATCCCCTTCAACCGAGCAGAACTCCCTATCACCCCGCATCGTTGTCACCTTCGCCGAACTATATATACGTTTCAATATGTCTTTTTAATAACACTTAAATGTTATTTTGATGCCGATTGTATTATTTTTCCATTGTCCCGTTACTATTTTTGATGCGGTTGCCCTGTATATTTGTACATAAGTGTTGCATAAATGAAAATTTTGTAGTAATTTTGCCCTTGATTTATCAATAGGCCAAATACCGTTGGTTTTAACTCGTTTTGCACAGCCTTGTTTCTATACACAGAAAACCGGTCTGTTTCATCTTTGTAATAAAATAAACAAAATATAATTTACTAACTAAAAACTCTATTCTTATGAGGCAGAACAAACTTTTCCTGTTTTTGTTGTCGGTTTGCTTCTCTGTGGGAATAACAGCGCAGACGGCGGCTACGTCGCTGCCATACTCCACAGGCTTCGAGGACGCAACGGACAATGCTTCCTGGCAGTTCGCCAATGCCACGGTTAACCAGTGGTGTATCGGCTCTGCCGCCAACCACGGCGGTACCAATGCGCTGTATATCAGTAGCGATGGAGGTACATCTTGTAAATACAATAATTCAAAGAAAACCACCTCTTTCGCCTATCGTACTTTCCATTTTGATGCTTCGGATTATAGCATATCCTTCGATTGGACGGGGCAGGGAGAATCTACGTATGATGGCGTACAAGTGCTGCTTATCCCGTCGAGTGTCTCATTGTCATCGTTGGGAGCAGATAACAATAACATCACTTTAGGTTCCATCACCGGATTTACCATCAGTACTATGACTAGTACCATTACGCAAGCCGGTTACATACGCTTAGACTGCTCTCGTCCGTATACCACAAACAAACAATGGATTTTCAGTGAACAGGATGAATGGGTAGCGCAAAGCCAAAAGGTTACCATATCCGCTGCAGGTGATTATAATCTGGTCTTTATATTCCAATGTGATAACGGTACCGGCAGAACGGCTCCTGCTATTGATAATATCTTTATCAGCAAGATGGCTTGTGTAGAGATGGCGGCACCTGCTGTCTCCGATATTACCGCCAACTCGGCAAAAGTTACGTGGACTGCCTCTACATCAACGGATGTGCAGGGCTATGACTACATAGTTATTCCGGCGAGCGGTTCGATAGACGAGAGCAAGGTACAGCATGCTGCAACACAGACGCAGGCTTCGGTTACGGGGTTGTCTGCCAATACGGATTATGTGGCGTATGTACGTGCGGTGTGCGAAGAGGGTGCCGGTGTATGGGCTCGTACGGCTTTCCATACCGACTGTGCGCCGATATCCGTTCCTTTTGCAGAAGGCTTTGAGGGGACTATGCCGGCAGGCGATAAGGTCATGCCCTATTGCTGGGAGGCTATTAAAAATAGCGGCTACCCGTATGTGTATGAACCCAGTTACTCTTCGGTTGCGCACAACGGTGAAAAGAGCCTGATCTTTATGGGCGGCAGCAGTGGCAGTGAGAATTACGCCATTCTGCCGACCTTCAGCGTTCCCGTCAATGAGTTGATGCTGTCGTTCTATTACAAGAGCGGATATGTACAGGACGGATACGGAAAATTCATTGTGGGTGTGATGAGCAACCCTGCGGACAAAAACACGTTTGTTGCCATAGACACCCTGGAGCAGAAAGGCAGTTGGACATTGGCTAAAGTGTACCTGAACGATGCACCTGCCACCCACAACTATATTGCCATCAAATACGGCTGCGCTGACAAAGCGTCCGGCAACTCGTATATTGATGATATTACCGTGGATAATATGCCTGCTTGCGTGCCTGCCAAGAAAATCCGCATCAATGCCACTACGCAAACATCGGCTACCATTGCTTGGCAAGCAGGCAAAGACGAAACCGATTGGATTGTGAAGTATGTGGCTGCGGGTGAGACTGACACGGTTACGAGCAATGTCTCGGCTACTCCGTCGCTGACTATCAATGGGCTGAAACACAGTACTTCCTATTCCTATTATGTAGCCGTACAATCGGATTGCGGCAGCGAAAAGGCGGAGGTTACAAAAGCCACCTTGTCGTTTGCTACCGAATGTGCAGCGTTTACTGCGGTTCGAGACTCAATTCTGTTGGATTTTGAGACCTATCGCAACGGGCAGAGTTTCGCGGATATCCCCTGCTGGAATACCTTTGCCGGCAAGGGTACCACCACTACATGGAAAGTGGAGTCCGGTAGTGCCTCTTTGAGCAATCTGTATGATAACACCAACTATTCCGTTTTGGTAACACCCGAGTTGGAAATCCCGGGAAATTCGGAATTGAGTTTGTATGTAAAATCGAGTTATAGTTCGGCATATACAGCCAATGACAGTTTGATTGTGTATATCAATGCAGACCCGACTTTGGAGGGGGCTACCCGTTTGGGCAAAATTACCGGTCTGACCTCGGACTACCAATTCTTCCGTTTCAGTCTGGAGCAATTCCGCGGCAACCACTATGTACTGATTGTGTCATACAACTATGGTGCGGTTTTGGTGGACAATATCCTTATTTCTCCGGAACCCGCCTGCCTGCCTCCTACCAAGTTGGTATTAGGCGACGTGGCTGCACGGCAAGCAACGTTCAGTTGGACTCCCGGCAAGAACGAGACCCGATGGCAGATAGTGGCAGTGAACAACAGTCAGGCTCTCTATTTCGAGGAAACGGTGGATAATACACCCGCTTTCACAATGGAGGGACTTGAACCTGCCACTACCGATACATTCAGCATTACGATCACCTCCGTATGCGACGATGTGCCGAGCGTGGAGACTCTGAAGGGAACACTGATCTTCACCACTATCTGCGAACCCGCAGACCATACCGCAGCCGCACCGGGCGACACCCTGCTCTTTACCTCGTTTGAGGCAGACGACAAGAACGAGGCGTTTGAGGATGGTCCATGGGATGATAATGCGCATATCTGCTGGACAAATATCCGCCACGGCGGAGGCAACGGCAACGACTATCTGCGTTGGTCGGTTGGCAATGGTTCGAGATATGATACCTATTCGGGCGAACAAAGTCTGTCGCTGTCCGCTCCGAGCAGCAATACCCATCCGGGCATTCTCTTTGCTCTCCCCGCAATGACTTTCAGCGAGGGACAGGAACTGGGCTTGAGTTTCTGGGCTAAATGCGGTAGCAGTTTGGATTCCATTGTGGTTTATCTCAATAGTATGCCGTCTGTTGAGGGCGCAACGCATATCGGCAACACAGGTATTCTGACGAGCGATATGACCTATTATGAGTTCGACCCGATCCGTACCACAGCAGGCGTAAACTATGTGATTGTCTATACCGAGCGTTCTGCCTCTTCGGAAATGTACTTGGACGACCTTACATTGCGTCTCCTGCCCAACTGCCGCAAGGTGAAAGAGGCAGAGATTACCGACATTGCTACCACCGGTGCCAAACTGGCTTGGACACCCGCACACGAGGAGAATACATGGAATGTGGTAGTAAAGAACGGCAAAGATACCCTGCTCAATACGCAGGCAATCACCCCATCGGTACCATTATCGAACCTTACCCCCGCCACCAAATACACATTCTCCGTTACTATCGCTGCCGTATGCGACGGCGTAGAGGCTGCCGAGAAATATGAAGGACAGTTGTCTTTCACCACCGGGTGCGAGGTTATCACCGCTTTCCCGTGGAGCGAGGGCTTTGAGGCTATGCCTATGGGCAACAGCACCTCCGACGGTCCGCTCTGCTGGGACATCTTGGATGCCAACCAAGGCGGAAATGCATCGGTATTCGTGGAAAATAGTTATACCCCGTCTTCGTATGGTTATAATCCTCCCAAGGCTTACCATTCGGGCAGCAAAGGTCTGGTAATGGCATTGACCTCCGGCAGCAACGCTGCGGCTTATGCTTTGCTTCCTGATATGGAGAATGTTGCCGGCAAGCAGTTGGTATTCTGGTACAAGTTGTACGAGACAAACAAGAAACTGGAAGTGGGCTATCTGACCGATGTGGCTGACAAATCGACATGGAAGACCATTGCTTCCTATACCCCCAAAACGAATGATACATGGGAGGAGATCAAAGTTACTTTGGCTGTTCCCGAAGATGTAGTGAACCCGCATTTCGGTTTCCGCTTTGCTGCATCCTATTCGAATACAGCGGCTTATATTGATGACATCAAGGTGCGCGAGGTACCTGTCTGCGATATGGCAACCGACTTGCATATCATTGACTCGCTCAGTACTGCCAATAGTGCTACCGTGGCTTGGTCGGGCTTGGCAGATGCCGGTTATACCGTTATCTTCCGCGGCAACGATACCATCACCAAGCAGGTAACCGATACCTTCTGCGTGTTGGACGGACTGACCGCATCGCGTATCTACCACTATGAGGTAAGCGTTGTGGCACGCTGTGTCGCAGGCGAAGCCGTAGATACCCTTACTGCCAACCTGCAATGGCTGACCGACTGCGCCGGGGCTGTTACCACCTTCCCCTACAATATCGGTTTCGAGGAAGAAGATGGCTATGCATTCAAATCTTCCACAGTCTATACTATGCCGAAATGTGTTGTTTCTGAGGTTTGCGAGGGTGCTTCTAACTATCGTCTCATTCCTTCAAACAGCAATCCTAATGGTGTACATTCGGGTAGTCAGTACCTGTATATGTATGGTGCTTTTTCTTATAGTTACAAATATCGCAGTTCGTTTGCATTCCCGGAAATGGTTATTCCTGAGGCTAACGCATACGAATTGGCAATCTGGTCGCGTATCAATAGTAGTAGTAAGCCGAATTATCCTGATAGCGTAGAGGTGTTCTACAATACGGAAAAGCAGTCATTGGACGGCGCAACGAAGATAGGTGCGTTCAAGCCGACAACCACTTATACCCGGTACAAGTTCACGTTGCCTGCAGCAGGCAGTCAGTATGTGATTCTCAAGGCGTGGGCTAACCAAGGGCAGATCTTCTTCGACGATGCTTCGTTCCGCAAGATCCCGAGTTGCTTCCCCGTAGAGAATGTACGTGTCAGTGCCGTAGGTTTGGATACAGCCCGTATTGCTTGGGATACAAAGAACGATGGTGCAAGTTATCGTGTAAACATTATGCAAGGTACGAATGTGTTGTATGACGGTATGGTCAATGATACGGTGCTTGTACTCCGCAACTTGACCTCATCTACTATGTACAACGACCTGAAAGTAACGATTGTAACCGTCTGCACAGATGGTGAAATATCTGCCGACATCTATACCGGCTCCATCTCTTTTGCCACCGAGTGTCGCACTATCATCAACTTCCCATGGGTGGAGGACTTCGAGAACTTTAATGAAGGCACTTTCAGCAATCCTTGCTGGCTCAATGAGCATATATCCGGCAATGGAAATAAATTGTTTGCTATTGCTCAGGGTAAGAGGGATGGCAAAGACGCGAAATTTGTAAAACTGCCAGTACAGACAGAAAACACGTACACGCGTCTGGTACTGCCTACAATGGATATACCGGTAGCAGGGGCGTATGATTTCTATTTGGATGTACATCGTCATTCGGGTTCCAACAAACCGACCGAGGGCGTATATATCATCGCCGGTACCGATACGCTTGCTTTCATTCCACGGCAGATAGCGGTAAATGGCATCAATGTTCCGATAGAAACTGCTGAAGCATGGTACACCTACCATTTTACCATCCCGAATGCAGGTGTGCAGAACATCACCATCTTGGGACGTAGTGAGTGGGGGAGGGCCACCAATATGGATAACTTTATGGTTAAAGCCAACGGCAAAGTGCCTTCTGCATTGTCGGGTACGGGCGCTGATACCGACTTGGCAATCAAATTTATCCGCAACGGACAAGTGTATATTTTGCGCAACGGTATCATCTACAATGCCCTCGGGCAGCGTGTCGAGGTGCTGAAATAATCGCTCCGTAGCGTATTAAAACAAAGGCGGACTGCTTTCGGGCAGCCCGCCTTTGTTGTTTGCCTTTGTTTGGGAGAGGGTTGCACATATCGGAAAAATGTAGTAACTTTGTGCGCTATTTGTGCAAATAGCATTGTATAAGATATTTACCTACAGAGATATGAAGAAATTCAACGAGTACAAACAACTGAATTTGCCAGGACTGAGCCGCGAGGTGCTGGCTGACTGGGAGAAGGAAGACCTGTTCCACAAGAGTATCACGACACGTGCGGGGCATCCGCAGTTCCTGTTCTTCGAGGGACCTCCTTCGGCAAACGGAATGCCGGGTATTCACCATGTGCTGGCACGTACTATCAAGGATACATTCTGCCGCTACAAGACCATGCAGGGTTATCAGGTGCAGCGCAAGGCGGGTTGGGACACCCACGGACTGCCTGTGGAACTCGGTGTGGAGAAGATGCTCGGTATCACCAAAGAGGACATCGGCAAGAAAATCAGCGTGGACGAGTACAACGCCGCTTGCCGCCGCGAGGTGATGAAATATACCAAGGAGTGGACCAACCTGACGAAGCAGATGGGGTATTGGGTGGATTTGGAGAACCCGTATATCACCTACGACAACAAATATATCGAGACCCTTTGGTACCTGCTCAAACGCCTGTATGAGAACGGCTACCTCTACAAGGGTTATACCATTCAGCCTTACTCGCCTGCTGCGGGTACGGGCCTGTCGTCGCACGAGTTGAACCAGCCCGGCTGCTACCGTGATGTAAAGGACACCACCTGCACCGCCCAGTTTTTGATTAAGGACGTTAAAGACCTTAAAGTCCTTAACGACCTTAGGGACGCTGACGGCACACCTTTATATGCCCTCGCATGGACGACCACGCCGTGGACACTGCCGAGTAATACCGCCCTCTGCGTAGGGCCGAAGATTGACTATGTGGTGGTACGCGGGGAGAACCTCTATACCAAGATACCGGCTCTCTACCTGCTGGCGGAGGCTTGCTTGCATACTTATACCAAAGAGTTGGGTGAAGCCCCCGAGATACTCTGGCGCGGCAAAGGCACCGACCTCGTCGGCATAGAATATGAGCAACTTATCCCATGGGCAAAGCCCGACGGCGACGCTTTCCGTATCATTGCGGGCGACTACGTAACCACCGAGGACGGTACAGGTATCGTGCATATTGCGCCGACTTTCGGTGCGGACGATGCGTTTGTGGCAAAGAAAGCGAATATCCCGGGTATGGTCTTCCTGACCAAGAAAGGCGAGCAACGCCCGATGGTGGATATGACGGGCAAGTTTTTCCTGCTTGAGGATCTGGACGATGCGTTTGTGGCAAAGCATATCGATGTGGAGGCATATCGCCCGTGGGCGGGACGCTTCGTGAAGAATGCCTACGACCCCAACCTGACGGACAAAGACGAGACCCTCGACATCAGTATCTGCATAATGCTGAAAGCAGAGAACAAAGCCTTCCGCATCGAGAAGCACGTGCATACCTATCCCCACTGCTGGCGTACCGACAAACCTGTGCTTTACTATCCGCTTGACTCGTGGTTTATCCGCTCCACCAAGGCACGCGAGGAGATGATACGCCTCAACAACACCATCCACTGGCAGCCCGAATCAACGGGTACGGGGCGTTTCGGCAAGTGGCTCGAGAACCTGAACGACTGGAACCTCTCCCGCTCACGCTACTGGGGTACGCCGCTGCCTATATGGCGCACCGAGGACGGACAGGAAGAGATATGCATCGGTTCTATCAGAGAACTCTTCGAGGAGATAGACAAGTCCATCGCTGCGGGCTTTATGAAAGAGAACCCATACCCCAAACACGTGGTGGGCGACTACTCGAAAGAGAACTACGCCCCATCGGTGATCGACCTGCACCGCCCGTATGTGGACGGCATCATTCTCTGCTCGCCAAGCGGCAAGCCGATGAAGCGCGAACTCGACCTGATAGATGTATGGTTTGATTCGGGTGCGATGCCGTATGCGCAGAACCACTATCCGTTTGAGAACCAGGACGCTCCGCGCACGGCAGACTTTATCTGTGAGGGTGTGGACCAGACCCGCGGTTGGTTCTTTACGCTGCATGCCATCCATACGATGATAGAGGACAAAGTGGCGTACAAGAATGTGATTTCCAACGGATTGGTGCTGGATAAGAACGGAAACAAGATGTCGAAACGGTTGGGCAATGCGGTGGATCCGTTTGCTACACTCGACAAGTACGGTGCCGACCCGGTGCGCTGGTATATGCTGACCAACTCCAGTCCGTGGGACAACCTCAAGTTCGACCCCGAGGGCGTGGACGAGGTGCGCCGCAAGTTCTTCGGCACGCTCTATAATACGTATGGTTTCTTTGCCTTGTATGCGAACGTGGATTCGTGGCAACCGAATGGTGATCAAGGCGTTCTGACGGAAATCGACAAGTGGATTTTGAGCCGTCTGAACTCGCTCATTCAGGAGGTTACCGCCGATTATGAGGCATACGAACCCACCAAGGCGGGGCGTGCCATCTCCGACTTTGTGCAGGACGACTTGAGCAACTGGTATGTACGCTTGAACCGCAAACGTTTCTGGGGCGGGGAGATGAACGCGGACAAGCAGGCGGCATATACCACGCTCTACACCTGTCTGAAGACCGTGGCGCAACTGATGGCACCCAATGCACCGTTCTTTGCTGACCGCCTCTATCGCGACCTAACCGACGAGACCGTGCATCTGAGCAACTGGCCGAAAGCCGACGAGGCATTGATTAACAAAGATTTGGAACGCAGTATGTATCTGGCTCAGCAGGCTACATCGATGATACTGAGTTTGCGCAAGCGTGCCGAGAAGAATGTACGCCAGCCGCTGCAGAAAGCCGTTATCCCTGTGCCTGACAAAGAGACGCTGCAAGCCCTGCTTCATGTGCAAGACCTGATCAAGAGCGAGGTGAACGTGAAGGAGTTGGTTATCACCACCGCCGAGAACTCGGAGGTGAAACTGGTGAAGAAAATCAAGCCGAACTTCAAGGTATTGGGCAAGAAAGTGGGTGGTAAGATGAAAGAACTGGCTGCGGCTATCAGTAAGATGACGCAGGACGAGATTGCGCAGTTTGAAGCAGCGGGGACGTTCCGCCTGCTGGATATTGACCTTGTGGCAGAGGATGTGGATATCATCACGGAGGATATGCCGGGCTGGCTCGTGGCGAACAACGGTATCCTGACTATCGCCCTCGATATCGAACTCAATGACGCCTTGATTGAGGAAGGCATTGCCCGCGAACTAATCAACCGTATCCAGAACCTGCGCAAGACATCAGGCTTGGAGATTACTGACCGTATCGCCATAGAGATAGAGCGCCGCGACGAGATAGCCGCTGCTGTGGAGCACTGCCGCGACTACATCGCTTCGCAAGTACTGGCAACATCGCTCACGCTTGTGGACAAAGTGGCAGAGCCGCAAGTGCTCGATATGGACGGCTATATGGTAAACATCAACATTCGGAAAGCATAGGGTATGATTGCCTATTTCTCGGGTACGGGCAACTCGCGGTATGTGGCAGAGACGATTGCCCAAACGATAAATGATGGAGCAGTTGCTATAGAAACGGCTTGTCCCTCTCTGCAATTAGCGGAAGGAGAGGTCTTCGGGGTGGTGGTACCTACTTATTGTTGGGGACTGCCTGATATAGTAAGAGAATGGCTGAAATCCATTTGTGGTACATTGCTATCCGATACATATTGCTTTCTGGTAGTTACTTATGGCACCACTACGGGACAGATAGGAGTTCAGGCTGATGAATTGCTGAATGGTATCATAGGCAGACCTTTTGATGCACAATTCAGCGTTCGTATGCCGGATGTGTGGACACCTATCTTTGACTTGTCCGACATAGCATCTGTGGCAAAACAAGTACAATCCGCCAAAGCGGAAACGCAACAAGTGGCTCATAAAATAGCATTGCACACACAGGGTAAACATATCCGTTGTGCTATTCCTGCACCCATTACAAGATTGTATTATCGTACATATGAGAAAAAGCGTCAAACATATCATTTGCATGCTGGTGCTACCTGTATCGGTTGCGGGTTGTGTGCCAAGCGTTGTCCCGTGCAGGCTATTGAAATGAAAGCCGACAAGGGGGCGGATAAAAGACATCCGGAGTGGATAAAACCCCAATGCACAATGTGCCTGCGCTGCTTGCACCATTGTCCGAAATTTGCTATACAGTACGACAATAAGACCATTCATCATGGGCAATATGTTTTCCAAAAGTACAATACTACAAATATAGAAAATAGCATAAATAAAATGTAATTTTATGAAAAAGAATATCTTACGTATCGCCATCGTGGCACTGATTGGAGTGCTGATGGCATCGTGTATGGGAACATCGGATGTATCTTTCTCGCAAAGCGACCTGCTTGGACTTTGGCAGGAGGATAACACGCAGCATTTTGTGCGTTTCACCACAGAGAACGCCGATGAGGCTTATTTGTATGGGCGTGAGTGGGACGAGGCGGAAGATGTAACCGAGAGCGACTTGCAAGACTATGGAAACGGTTGGTTTAAGTGGAAATTGGTAAAAGCGGATCTTACAGAGATACATCTAATGGATAACGGCGGTGCGGAGATACCGAAGATTTATACGGTTACCAAACTGACAGACAGCGAATTACAATACAATGACGATTACAAGAAAACGCATTCGTTTACCAAGGTGATTGCTGCGAAATGAAACGTTTCTGGAAGATATTTGGTATCACGCTCGGTGCGATAGTCGGGGTGTTGCTGGTTGTGGTGTGCGTGGCGATTTGGCTGATATTCACGCCCGCACGGCTGACACCTATCGTGCGGCAAGTGGCGGACAAGTATATCACCTGCCAACATGAGGTGGGCGAGGTGGACTTGACGTTCTTTTCCACGTTCCCCGAGTTCGGATTGCGCGTGGACGGACTCTGTCTCATCAACCCCACAGAGGGCGCGCAGAGCGATACGCTCTTGGCTGCACCCGAGGTGGTCGCTACGGTGAACATAGTGGAGTTCTTGCAGCACAGCAATCTGGTAGTCAAAGAGTTGTCTTTGCCCAATGCAGTAGCGAATATCTATATCGCCGCCGATGGTACGACCAATTTCGATGTATTTGCACTCTCGTCGGACACCACGGCTGTGGACACCGTTTCTTCTGGGCTGCCTTTCGACCAAATCAGCGTCGATGCCGCTCGTATCGAAGGGCGGTACATCTCTTTTGTGGACGAGAAAGACAGTATCTCCGCCTCGCTGGCGAACACCACGCTGGCGGCTCGTATCGGCAGTTGGGACGATGTGCTGCTGACGCTCCAATCGGAGGCTGTGAGTGCTATGCTCGGCGATACGCAATATGCGGACAGCCTGCAGGTGGCGGTCTCGTTGCCTGTCTCGGTGGATTTGGAGAATATGCACTTTGCATTGCACAAAGCCGAATTGCAGGTAAATGAGTTTGCTTTGCAGTTGGATGGTATGGCTGACATAGGCGACTCAATTACCTTAGATATGCACGCGCGTGCGAACGAATGGCAGATAGAGCCGCTATTGGCACTTTTGCCCGCTTCGGTGACGGACATGCTCCGCGACATCAGTGTGGACGGGCGTGTGTCGCTCGATGCCGATGTGCAGGGTGTGTATTGCGGGGCGCAAATGCCGTTGGTAGATGCCCATTTGGTGCTTGAGGACGGGCGTGGCAAGTATACAGCATTGCCTTATACTCTGCGCGATGTGGCATTGGACGCTGACGCACATATCGACCTCAACGACGACAAGGCGAGTGCGGTACAGATCCATTCGCTGACGGCAAAGACCAAAGACAGCCAAATAGACGCTTCGGGTGAGGTTACGGAACTGATGGCGGATATGCTGCTTGACCTCGAACTGAACGCCGATTTACACTTGCCCGATATAGCCTATTTCCTGCCGGAGAATATACTAACCACAGGGCAAGGTCAGGGTAAGGTCAGGGCAAAGATACACCTAAGCGACCTGACGGATATGCGTTTGGAGCGCGGGCAGTTCAGCGGCGATATCCGCCTGCAAGGTGTGGATTTCCAAATGGATAGTATGTTGGCTAAACTGCCCGATACGCGCCTGCAATTTACCTTGCCCAACCCCAAGCCGTCGCATAAGTCGGTTGGTTGGCTGGCAGCACAAGTGTCATTGCAAAGTGTTGATTTCGAGATAATTGATGCGCTTGCAGCACAACTCGGGCAGACCGATTTGCAACTCGAGGCAAGCAATATCTTGGGCAACAGTCCTGTCCTTTGCGCCACACTCGGACTGCAATCCGCAGCACCTTTGCATGCCGCAATGGATAGTATGGAGGCAACCATCGCCGCCCCACATCTGGCTGCCTACGCAGAGTACAACACCAAGGATACTACGGCTGTGCCGACCCTGCAAGCGAACCTCTCGTTTGACGACCTGCGTGGCTGCTACACGGATATGCAGGCACATCTGACCAAGTCTTCGCTGGAGGCTGCCCTCCGTCCCGGCAAGCGAAACAAGTTCGTGCCGCACCTGGAAGCCGCCGTACAGACAAAGACCCTTGAGGGCAAGATGGGCAATGATGTGCAGGTGAAGACGGCGGCACTGTCTCTTAAAGCATCAGCACGCTACAACAAACAGGGCGAGAACCTGCTCTTGCAATGGAACCCGAAATTGGATGTCGATCTGCAGTCGGGTGAGGCGCACTTGGCGGCTATTGATAAGCCTATTTATATTCCGCAAATCACGTTCACCTACTCGAACAAGGACTTTCAGATTGCACAGTCGCAAGTGCGGGTGGGTAACTCCGATTTCGCCCTCACGGGCGAGGTGCAGAATATCGGTGCATGGCTGCGCAAACAAGGTGATTTGACAGGCGAACTGAACTTTGTTTCCGACCATACCGATGTGAACGAACTGATGGCACTCTGCTCTGCCGACTCGGGCAGCGAGGAGCAACCCGCGGAGGACAAAGAACAAGGGACAAAGAACGAAGAACAAAAAACAAAGGACAGCACCACAGCGGAAGCCTCGCCGTTCCTTGTGCCGCTGGGCGTAGATGTGGCACTCAACACGCACATCAAAGAGGCGGTGGTATTCAATGAGGTGGCGCACGACCTGAAAGGCAAACTCTATATCAAAGATGGTACACTCGTGCTGGACGAGATGGGTTTCGTATGCAATGCCGCCAAACTGCAACTCACAGCGATGTACCGCACCCCGCGCCGCAACCATATCTATGTGGGCTTTGATTATCATATGATTGACATTGATATAGCCGAACTCATCCATATGATTCCGCAACTCGACTCCATTGTGCCGATGTTGCGTGCTTTCAAGGGCGCGGCGGAGTTCCACCTCGCGGCGGAGACCTATACCAATGCCAAATATGAAATCAAGCCCTCTACCTTGCGCGGGGCATGCAGTATATTCGGCAAAGACTTGGTGGTGATGGACAATGCAACGTTCAGCAAGATTTCCAAGTTGCTGCTATTCAACAAGAAAACTGAGAACAAAGTGGATAGTATCTCCGCCGAACTGACCGTCTATAAGAAGGAGATAGATGTCTATCCGTTCTGTGTCTCGCTCGACAACTATATGGTGGCACTCGGCGGGCGGCACAATCTGGATATGACCTTTGATTATGATGTAAACGTCTTGTCGCCTATCTATTTGGGCGTGAACGTATCGGGCAATATCGACGACTTGAAAATCAAGTTGGCGAAGTGCAAGTTTGCCAAAGATTTCAAGCCGCATTTCCACGGCAAAGTGGATGAAGAGAGTGCCAACCTGCGAAAGATGATACGTGAGTCGATGCGTAAAAATGTGAAAATCAAATAACTATAATATGAAAAAATCCGTTCTATTCGGCATTGCCGCCATTACGCTTATGGCATGTAACAATCAAAACCCGTTTTTGTCGGAGCAGAACACGCCCTATGGTGTTCCCGCTTTCGACAAGATTAAAACCGAGCACTATATGCCCGCTTTCGAGGCGGCTATAGCACAGAACCAAGCCGAGATACAGGCTATCGTGTCTAACCCCGCCGAACCCACTTTTGAGAATACCATTGTGGCACTCGACCGCAGCGGTGGTCTGTTGGAAAAAGTGAGCGGTGTGTTCTTCAATGTATTGGAGGCGGACGGCAACGATGAGATGAACCATATCGCAGAGAAAGTAACCCCTATGCTTTCTGACTTGAGCGATGGTATTCTGCTCAACGACAGTCTGTTCCAACGAATCAAGTTTGTGTACGACCAGCGCGAGCAACTCGGGCTGAACGCCGAGCAGATGCGTCTTCTAACCGAGACCTATAAGCATTTTGCGCTGAATGGTGCCAATCTCCAGCCTGAGCAGAAAGAACGCCTCAAGGAGATTAACAGCGAGTTGGGTTTGCTGTCGCTTCAATTCGGCAACAACGTAGTAGCAGAGACCAATGCTTACCAACTGTTTATAACCGATGAGAACGAACTCAAAGGGCTGCCGGAGAGCGCAAAAGCCGCTGCCAAAGAGGAGGCAACCGCTGCCGGTCGCCCCGATGCGTGGCTCTTTACACCCAAGCGCACTTCGTTCACGCCCGTACTGCAGTATTGCGAGAACCGCGACTTGCGCCGCGAACTGCTGCTGGCATACACCACCCGCGGCAACCACGACAACGAGTACGACAACAAAGCCGTCATCGTTAAGACGATGAAACTGCGCGTCGAGAAAGCGCACCTCTTCGGTTACGACTGCCCCGCCGACTATATCCTCGCCGACTGTATGGCGCACGATGCGAAGACCGTGGACGCTTTCCTCCAATCCGTTTGGGAGCCCAGTCTCGCTGCAGCCAAGCGTGAAGCCGCTGAACTGCAAACGCTTATGAACGAAGACCTGCCCGGTGAGGAACTGCAGCCGTGGGATTGGTGGTACTATGCCGAGAAACTCCGCAAAGCGAAATACGATCTCGATGAGGAGCAACTCAAACCCTATTTTGAACTGAGCAACGTCCGCAAAGGCGTGTTCGGATTGGCGCATAACCTCTACGGGCTCAATTTCGAGCAACTCACCGATATGCCGGTCTATAACCCCGAGGTGGAGGTGTTCAAAGTAACCGATGCCGAAGATAAACTCGTGGGCATCCTCTATACCGACTATTTTCCGCGTGCGGGCAAACGCCCGGGCGCATGGATGAACAATATCCAGAGCCAGTACGTGGATGCCGATGGCGTGGACCATCGCCCCATCATCATCAATGTCGGCAATTTCAACAAACCTACCAAGGGCAATCCGTCGCTCCTGTCTATGGACGACGTGGAGACCCTATTCCATGAGTTCGGACACGCCCTCCATGGACTCATGTCCAAGGCGACCTACAAGAGTCTCTCCGGCACTAATACCCCGCGCGACTTTGTGGAACTGCCCTCGCAGTTTATGGAGAACTACTGCTATCGCCCCGAGATAATGAAGACCTATGCTTTTCATTATCAGACCGGTGAGGTGATGCCCGACTCGCTGATACAGAAGATCAATAATGCCAAAACGTTCAATCAAGGTTTTGTGGAAACCGAGTTGCTGAGTGCTTCCATTCTTGATATGGACTATCACGAGATAACGGATACGGCTGACTTTGATGTCAATGTGTTCGAAGCAGAGTCGATGGCTAAGATGCATATGATTCCGCAGATTATCACGCGTTACCGCTCTACGTTCTACAACCATATCTTCACCACGGGCTACGAGGCCGGTTACTATAGTTACACATGGTCTGCTGTCTTGGATGCGGATGCTTTTGCGGCTTTTGAGGAGACGGGCGACATCCTCAATCCCGATGTGGCGAAGCGTTTCCGCCATATGCTGGAGCAGGGTGGTACACGTGATGCTGCCGAACTCTATCAGGAGTTCCGCGGCAAGCCCGCTGACGCTAAATATCTCTTGGAGCGTAAGGGCTTTGTAGAGTAAGTTTTTGGTAGAAAAAATCTTTTGGCAAATGAAATGGGGTTGCTTGACACATTCAGGCAACCCCATTTTTTTAGAGCAATCGGAGTATATCTATAAACTCCGAATAGGTGTACGCCCCATCTGCTTTCTTATTTTGATAGACGAGGAAATAGCGGAATTGGCTCCCCGCTTTGTTTGCCCACATATTGCCGAGCAGAATCTTGTCGGTGGCATCGAGGTGGTCGCCTTTGGTCTCAAGCAATACCGTCTTTCCGCGACGGGTGCGGATGATAAAGTCGGGGTAGTGGTTGATAAATCCGTTGATACAGAAGTCTTTGCGCTCTCGGTTGCGCGTCCACCATTCTACATTCTCCAAGTTCGCCACCTCATTGATGACCTGCTTCTCAAACCCGTTCACATCCTCTTCGCGTGTGTGCAGCATCTTGGTGATACTGTCTTGCGGCGCGGACAGCACTATCTCGTCGGGGATAGCGAACGCGGGGCGGACAAAGATTTTGTCGGTGTCTAATCCGCGGCGGAACTGCTGCTGTTTGTAGCGGTTTTCCAATGCCAATATATCCTGCTTCAGCACTTGCGTGTATTCGTTGATGTGCAGGAGAAACTGCTCAAAGTCCGCCTCACGGAACTCAATAAACCGCTGTTCTATATAGGTTTGCACGTCTTTGGGCGTGAGGGGTATCATCTTGCCCATCAGTGCCGCCACCTCGCTGCTGCAGCGGGTGCGCTTGCTGTCTATATTGTCGGCATTGCGTATGTAGTTCAGTATCAAGTCGTAAGCCGAACCTTTGATTTTCTCGTAGCGGGGTGTGTGGTCGTCCGTTTGGTCGGAAATATCCACTTTGTAGAGGCTCGTTTCTGTCGCTTCGCACGAGAAAGGCGGTGTCTCCTGTGCGGAAAGGCGGAAACCTTGCAGCAGGTCTTCGCCCTCCAGCAGGTGTTCGCTTGCCTCGCCGAAGATATTACCGGGCGAAGTCTCGTCCCTGATGAAGAACTGCGGCAGGCAAACGGCTTTTGCACTATCGGCATAGAGCGATTGGATAGTCGCCCGCTTGACGCTTTCGGCTAACTCTACCGGCACTTGTTCGCCCGTCTGCTGTTGCATTTGTTGTTCCATATCCGTGGCTTGTTGGTGTGCAGTGGCGAGTATCTGTGCCACTTCTTTGTTGTCTTCTGTTGTGTTTTGCGGTTGATATGCTATGTCGGTTCGTCCGTCGAAACGGATAGCGGTGGTGTCGATGTCATCGGCTGTGGTCGTCTGCGGGGGTGTCTCTTCGGGGAAGAGCATCTGCAAGGTAGGGGTGGTTGGTGCCGGTGCAGCGGTCTCCGCCATATCAAGGGAACGGTAGTCGCGGGCGGAGAAACCCGCATGGTTGAGTCCTGCCACCACGCTTTGCAACGTGTCTTGGAACTTTGCCGAGGCGGTCAGCACATAGGACAGGTTCAGCACATCGGCATTGTTGCGCCGTGCATACGGCAGACGCAGCACACGCCCCACTATCTGCTCCACGTCCACGCTCGACGACTTGTCCGCCAGCGATGCCAAGATGTAGGCAAACGGGCAGTCCCAGCCCTCTTTGAGGGCGTTGATGGTGATGATATAGCGCACGGGGCAGTCGGGCGACATGAGGTCAATACCTGCCAGTTCGTTGATGTCGGCGGTCTTGATCTTGATTTGCTCTTCGGGGATATGGAGTGCCATCAGTTTCTCGCGTATCTTGCCGAAGGTCTCACGTTCCTCGTCTTTGTTCTTCGGTTGGGCTTGAAACAGCACTATCGGGCGTATGTAGCGCGTCGGGTCTTGGCGGGCGGTATGCTCGAGGGAGCGTTGCAGGTGCAGTGCCGAGTCAATGACCTGGTTTTTGTTGGTATGGTTATAGACAATCACGGGCAGTTTGACCATATTGTTGCGCTTGAGTTCCAGCGCGTCGGTGAAGCAGATGATGTTGCTGTTCTGCTTGGGCGTGGCGGTGAGGTCAAGCACGATGGATGGTGCCATGTCGTTGAGCATATCCTCCGAGAGCGGGGTGCTGGCGTTGTGGCTCTCGTCCACTATCACCACGGGGTGCAGCGCCCGCAGGACGGACATCAGTTGTATCTCGCCCGCCTCGTCCGCCACGGCACCGGGCAGACCGGCAAACGACTGCAGGTAGCCGTTGTCCTGATAGACCTTGCGCCCGTCTTTGTTGGTGGCGCGGAACGAATCGAACGTCGCCACCATAATGCACAGGTTCTCCCGCACGTTGGAGAGCGAGAACCCTTGTCCGAGCAACGCCTGCTGCTTGTCGAAGACCAGGACACGGCTGTTGAAATCGGTGTCGATACGTTGCCGGTACGGGTGGCGCGGGTTGATGAGGTGGCGCAGTGTCTGCTCCAAGATAGTGGTGGACGGTACCAGCCACACCACCATTTGGCAGGCGGTGTGTATGTGGTTGAACAGCACCCGCAATGCCGCCGAGGCAAGCAGGGTCTTGCCGCCGCCTGTCGGCACTTTGCAGCAGATATGCGGGGCGTGGCGGACATTGTCCTTGTAGGGTTCGATGGCGGTGCCGCGGCAAGGCTCGTAGGCGGGACGGTTGGTGCGCCAGAAGGTGCGGAACGCCTCCACATAGTTGTGGTGAGGGTCTTGCTCGATAAGGGTGAGATAACGCTCTATCTCGTCCAAGTTGTGCTGTTGGTATGATTTCAGTTCCATGTGTCTCCTTTCTCCATTAAAGACCATTAAAATCCCATTAAAAGTCTCAGTTAATTAGACGTTAATTCGTAATTCCTCATTCCTAATTCATAATTATCTCTACACTTTCTTGATGTCGCGGGGAATTTGCTTGAAGGTGATGTGGTGGGTAAGCATAAAGTCGCGGCTCAGGCGGCAGCAGTCGGCATAGATGATATACTGCTCGGCTTGGTCGGCTGGGGTGAACGTGTTGAGAAAAGCCCTGTCCAATACCGTCTCCTCGCCACGTTTGTAATAGAAATAGTAGTTGGTGCCGTCCTTGCGCCCTAACAAGTAAGGGTGCGGGGTAGGGTGTGTACTAACGACGCGGGACGCGTCGTCTCCATAATCTATAGGACTGTGATACGGCGTATTCGTTTCGCTGTACCAGATATATCGCCGTATCTGCTCGGTGTCGGCGTGGTCGTTGAGGAGACCGGTCTGCGGGTCATAGATGGTGTCGCCTAACTCATAGAACGCAAACGAACCGCCCGTGCCCTCTACGGCTTTGCTGCCCTCACCGTAGCCGTCTATCACACGGCGCACCCGCTCGGCAGTAATCGTCTCCGCATAGTCGCACATCTCCACCAAAATAAACCGCCTGTGCCCGCCGTCCTGCTTGTTAAGATTCAACACCGCATGCGCAGTAGTACCCGAACCCGCAAAAGAATCAAGGATGAGGGCATCTTTGTGCGTGGCGATTTGTAGTATCTGTGAGATATATTCAACAGGTTTAGGGAAATCAAAGATATTCTTATCTCCAAATATTGAAATTATTTCTTTTGTTGCAGTTTGATTATGCCCAACCTCATCGCTTAACCATAAAGTATTCGGTGTACGCCCACTTTGAACACTACACAAAAATCTTTTCTTACGAGGAAATGAATTACCTGTGTCACCAAACCAAATTTGATTAGTAGCAATTAAAGCCCGCATATTTTCTTCACTATATACCCAATGTTTGCCCAATGGGACATCAAATTCTTTTCCTGTTTTGGGGCTTATGACAATATAATGTCCATTACTTCTTTCTCCAGCAGCGACTAAATCCCCAGATTGCCATGGTCCCCTAATATCATTATCCCTATTAGTGTAACGCCCATTCATTTCTTTAGTTCGTGGTAGTAAATGCAGAGTGAAATTAGGTTTGTTCTTTGTATAGACCAAGGCATATTCATGATTTTCCGAGAAGTATTTGGCATCATTTTTAGTACTATGTATCTTTTGCCATACAATGGTACATAAATGATTACTTTTTCCGAATATCTCGTCGCAGATTAGTTTGAGGTTGGCTTGCTCGTTGTCGTCTATAGAGATGAAGATGGCACCCGTGGGAGAGAGCAGTTTTTGGAGGAGGATAAGGCGGGGGTACATCATACAGAGCCACTTGTCGTGGCGGGTGAGGTCTTCGGCTTCTTTGCCCACCACCGCACCTAACCATTTGCGGATATGCGGGTCGTTTACGTTGTCGTTGTACACCCAGCCCTCATTGCCCGTATTATACGGCGGGTCGATGTAGATGCAATCCACGCGGTTCTCATACTCAGGCAGCAACGCTTTGAGTGCCTCGAGGTTGTCGCCGTGGATAATTTTGTTGACCTCCCCAACCCCTCCAAGGGAGGGGCTATCGGTATTGGCACTGACGACCGCGGGCGAGGCGCCCGCGTCCCCGGCAACCTCACACTTGCCATACGTGTATTGCTGTTTCAAGACGCGGTAGGGAACGTCGTTGTGGTGGGTCTGTACTTTCTCTTTTCCTATCCAGTGGAGGGTGGGCATAGCAGTTGTTTGTCAGGTGGTCGCCCTTGCCCTCGGCGACCGGTACGGATACAAAAAAACGTGGGCAACTATACCTATCGAACTTGCTACTGCGGTCGTAGGAAACCTTTGCACTAAGTTCGGTATATAGCGTCCACGTGCATATATACACGCCATACACGACAAGGGAAGATCCCATTGTCGTGCGGCGGAGGTATATACACTCCGTAAACGTCCACTGATACCGCCCTCTGAGTGCTTGTGAAATTTCCTACGTTTCAGTAGCCAGATTGCGACGAGTAAACGTCTTTTTCTCTTATGTCGGTTGCGCGGTGTGCTTGCTATGGCAGAATCGGCAACACGTCTGCAAAGGTAAA
The DNA here is from genome assembly GCA_002452095.1 of Bacteroidales bacterium UBA6828. Classification (GTDB taxonomy): domain Bacteria; phylum Bacteroidota; class Bacteroidia; order Bacteroidales; family Paludibacteraceae; genus Colicola. The sequence continues at coordinate 50,287 of DKEG01000026.1, forward strand.
CATTTTCCGCGAGATACGCAAATAAATTATGTATTGCCACATACCGCAGGTCTGTGTTCTCCTCAAAAATACTGTTTTTATGCAGTATATGCGACAAATATAGTGCATAAAGTGTATAAAAGCACTGCATAAAGGGTAATCTTTTCTACGTCCTTTCTACGTCTTTTCTACGTAATTGGTATTACCCTATATAGAAATTGCATACTCTGCATATTATGCATATTACTTGTTAATTATTAATTGTTAATTGGCAAGTTAATTGTGTATGTGATTTTTTTTGTCTATCTTTGCGGTGTTTTTGAAAAGCCTGTTTCTGTATGAAATTTCTTGCCCGTATCACGCGTATGTCTATGCCGGTAGCCTTGGTGCTGTCGGTGGCGGTGCTGTGCGGGTGGATTCCGGAGTTCCTCAATGGTGATTGGCGGCAGGTGCTTCCTACGATGCTGCTTGTGGTGGTGAACGGGGTGATGTTTTGGTATCTGACGGTTTGCGCCAGGCTGACGCGCGACAGAGACGGTTTGCCGTTGTTTATCTATCTGTTGTCGGCAACGGCTTTCCTTGCCGCTAATGGTTGTTGGCAGGGGCAGACGGCGGTATTGTGTATGCTGTTGGTATTGCTGTTGCTGCGCAAGGCGTTTCGCGAGGACGAACCTACGGAGAGTGCTTTTGTGGCGGCATTGCTCCTGTCAGGGGCTTCGCTGGTGTTGCCGGATATGGTATGGCTGATACCCGCCGTGTGGGTGGCGTATATTCTGTTGCATTCTTTCGGCTTGCGTGTGTGGCTGGCTACGCTGATAGGGGCTGCGGTGTTTGCCGTTTATTTCGTGTTGGCATGGCATTTCGGTTGGATTGAAAATGTGTATATGCCGATGTTCGACCGCAGTTGGCTGTTCTCCGCTTTGCCGCTATCGGAGGCGATTAAGGAGGTCTCGCTGATAGGGATAGGCATCGTGCTGTTTGTGGCTTCGCTGGTGAGAACGGACAGAGACAGCACAGGGCAGCAGAACTGGCTTCTGCTCTTTACGTTGTTTTTTATTGTTGCAGGCGGCTTGTCGCTGTTCCCTATGCGCACGGCGGCAACGGCTTGCTGCGGTTCGCTGCTTCCGGTGGCTCTGCTGCTCTTTTCGGGGCTGTGGGTGCTGTTTTTCCGCCAGCGGGAGTCGGCGGCAAGGGGGATTATGTATATAATTGGACTCATACTCTTGGTAGTATGTTATTGGATATAAGATGAGAATACATTTTATTGCAATCGGCGGTGCGGCAATGCACAACCTCGCTATGGCGGTAGCGAGCAAGCCCGGCTATGTGGTTACGGGGTCGGACGACGAGATTTTCGATCCTGCGCGGACGCATCTGCGTGAGGCGGGATTGCTGCCCGCGGAAATGGGTTGGCACCCCGAGATGATTACACCGGATATAGATGCCATCATTCTGGGTATGCACGCGCGGGAGGACAATCCCGAGTTGGTGCGTGCCCGCGAACTGGGGCTGAAGATTTATTCGTTCCCCGAGTACCTGTACGAGCAGACCAAGGACAAGATACGTATTGTGGTAGGCGGCAGTCATGGCAAGACCACCACTACCTCGATGATTCTCTATGTATTGCAGCACTTAGGTATCGAAACCGACTATATGGTGGGTGCGCAGATAGAGGGTTTCGAGCGTATGGTGCGCCTGAGCGACACCGCCAAGTATGCGGTGTTCGAGGGCGATGAATACCTGACGTCGCCGCTTGACCTGCGTTCCAAATTCCTGTGGTATCACCCGCATATCGCCATTCTGACGGGTATTGCGTGGGATCATATCAATGTCTTTCCCACTTTCCCGCAGTATGTGGAGACCTTCCGCAAGTTTGTAGATACTATCGAACCCGACGGCACGTTTATTTATTACGCAAACGATGAGAACCTGCAAGCGATAGCCGCAGGCGCACGGGCTGACATAACCTGTGTGCCGTATGATGCTTACGAAGGCAGCGTACCCATGCAGGTCTTCGGGCGGCACAATATGCAGAACCTGCAGGCGGCATGTCTGGTATGCCAACGGATTGGCATACAGGCGGACGATTTCTACCGTATCATCAGCACGTTTACGGGAGCCAGTAACCGCTTGGAGAAGATTTGCGAGACGGCGGACGCTGTGGCGTACAAGGACTTCGCCCATTCGCCCAGCAAACTGCGGGCAACGGTCAATGCCGTGCGCGAGCGTTATCCCGGCAAGAAACTGGTGGCTTGTATGGAGTTGCATACATTCAGTTCGCTGATGGCGGATTTCCTGCCGCAGTACAACGGCTGTATGCAGGAGGCGGATGTGGCATTGGTCTATTTCAACCCCAAAGTGATAGAACACAAGCGTCTTGCGCCCATTACCGCCGAAGAAGTCCGCCGTGCTTTCGGTTCGGCGAATGTGGAGGTATTCACCGACAGCCATGCCATGCAGGCACGCCTGCAGAGTATGGATTACAAAAATACCGCCCTGCTGATGATGACCAGCGGCACTTTCGACGGGATAGATATTCCCGCCTTTGCCAAGCAACTGCTGAATAAATAACCGGCGGCATATTGCAACCCGGTTGCAGGAAAAAAACAGTACCTTTGCAGCGTAAATTGGAAAAACTATACGCTATGCAAAGGTACTATTTTTTATTGTGTGTCTATATGGCGGCAGTGCTGACAGGCTGCGGCGGGCATAACCATGAACACCACGACCACGAACACGAGACAACGGAGCATCACGAGCATAAGGCGGGCGAAATCGTTTTCTCGCCCGAGAAGGCGGCTGCGGTAGGTCTGCAGACCGAAACCATTGTGGCGCAACCCTTTACGGAAGCCGTCAAGGTGTCGGGGCGGCTGGCTACACCGGGCAACAAAGTGCGGTCTGTGGTGGCTGCCATGAGCGGTGTGGTAAAATGGCAGCACACCCTCAACGAGGGTACGGCTGTACGCAAAGGCGAGGTGCTGGCGCATATATCCGTGCGCGGTATGGCGGCAAGCGACCCCGTGGAGACGGCGCGTATCCAATACGAGACCGCCCGCAAGGAGTACGACCGTGCGCAGGGGCTGACCGGCAGCCAAATCATCTCGGCACAGGAGATGGAGCAGATAACCCTGCGCTACCAAAATGCCAAAGCGCAATACGAAGCCCTGCAAGACAAGAAAGCCGACGACGGTTGTATCGAGATACGCGCCCCGCAGGACGGCTACGTGAGCGGACTGAACATCGCCAACGGCGACTATGTCGAGGCGGGGCAGGTGCTGCTCAGCGTGAGTCAGACGCAGCAACTGCTGCTGCAAGCGGACGTGCCGGAACGCTACTGGAACCGTTTGGGCAGTATCCGCAGTGCCAATTTCGCACCTGCCTACAGCGACACCACCTACCGTCTGGCGGATATGAACGGACGCCTGCTGTCGGTGGGCAGGACGGCGGACACGCAGACGGGCTACGTGCCTGTGGTGTTCGCTTTCGACAACAAGGCGGGCTTGGTCTCGGGAGCATACGCCGATGTCTATCTGCTCTTGGCTGACCGTCAGGAAGCCCTGTCCGTACCCCTGTCGGCTATCACCGAGGAGCAGGGTGTCTATTCGGTCTATGTGCAACTGGACGAGGACTGCTACATGAAGCGCGAGGTTACCCTCGGTCAGAGCAACGGCGAGCGCGTCTTGGTCAAGAGCGGTCTCCGCTCGGGCGAGACGGTAGTTACCCGCGCCGCCCTGCAAGTGAAACTCGCCGGCAGTGCCACCGTCATCCCCGGACACACGCATAACCATTGACCTCCCTTAACAAACCTCCGACTCCCCCAACCCCCTCAAAGAGGGGGCTCAATAAAACGGGCAAAAAGTAAGATATGGAAATAAATGTTTGCACCAATAGAACAGAAGCATTGACGAACCAGTTTGTCGGGCTGTGGGACAGGAGCGTGCGGGTGTCGCACGGCTTTCTGACCGAGAGCGACATCGCCCGTTTGCGCCCTGTGGTACGGCAGGCGGTACAAGAGATACCCGTATTGACAATAGCAACGGACGGCAAAGATATAGTCGGTTTTATGGGTGTAGCAGAGCGGAAGATAGAGATGCTGCTTGTCTCGCCCGAGTACAATGGCAAAGGCGTAGGCGGCAGGTTGCTGCGCTATGCCATCAGCGAACAGGGAGCGCAATACATTGATGTAAACGAGCAGAACCCGCTGGCGGCAGCCATGTACGAACACATCGGCTTTCGGGTGTATGAACGCAGCGAGACCGACGACCAAGGGCAGCCGTTCCCGATATTGCGAATGAAACTGAAAGACAAATAACAAAACCAACAAAACCTGTCTTGCGGCGCAACACGCGCCGCGCTTGTCGTCAAATATATTCAAAAATTAACCAAATATGCTTATGCTGACAAAGATTACAGCCTTTGCCCTGTTGGCAAACTTCTATGCGGTCTATTTCGGCAAGAAAGCCGCCCAACGCAAACAGGGCATACAGACCAACCAAATAGGTGTGGGCAGCAAACCCAAACGGGTGCTGCGGATAGAGCGGTTGATGGGCATAGCCACTCTGCTGGTCGTGCCGGTGGAAGTGTTGAGTATCATTGTTTTCCCGCAATGGACGTTGGTTTCCTGCCTGTGTGATTGCCCTGCTTTGCAATGGGCGGGACTGATAATAGCGGCATTGGGACTGGTGTTTTTCATCATCGCCGTACTGACGATGGCGGACAGTTGGCGGGCGGGCATACCGGAGAAAGACCAAACGCAACTGGTGCAAAGCGGTATCTATCGCATCAGCCGCAATCCCGCTTTCGTAGGGTTCGACCTGATGTATATCGGGCTGTTGCTGGCGTTCCCGAACCTGCTGCATCTGGTGTTCGCCCTCTTTCCCGTGGTAATGCTCCACTTGCAGATACTCCAAGAGGAAGCCTATTGCTGCGCCACCTTCGGCGCACCATATAAGGCGTATTGCAAGAAAGTAAGGCGATACCTTTAATGATGAATGAAGAATGGAGCGGGGTAGAAAAAAATACGTTTGAGATTTAACTTTTGGCGGTTGGGTGCATCTTACAGATAGAAGTGCATTTCTAAACCATAAGTTAAACTCTAAAAAACAACAAGTATGAAACGTTATTTCATTATGGTGCTGGTACTGGTATGCAGTATGAGTATCGTAGCAGAAGACAACTTGGGCAAGGAACAGAAACGTGCTGCCCGCGAACAACAGTTAACCGAGCAGACGAATGCGTACATTACGCAGTTCGGCTTGACGGGCGAACAGGCGGAGCGTTTCCGCAATATCTACACCGACTACAGCAAGAAACTGCAAGGCGTGAAACTGCTATACAAAAAAGACAAGTCGCCTGCCGCTCCGACCGAGGATGAGATAGAGGCGGCTATACGCAGACGCTTTGAGCGTCAGCGGAGTATTCTGAATATCCGCGAGGAGTACTACCATAAACTGCGTACCGTATTGACCCCCTCGCAGATACAGCAGATTTATGACGATGAGCAGGTGCGCAAAGGGCAGTTGCAAAAGCAGAATAAATGATGATTGACAGATTGGTCAAGACATATAACCAGCCGCTGTACCGCTATTTGAGGCGTATGCTCCGCAACAGCGAGGACGCCAAGGACGTGCTGCAAAACACATGGCTGCAGGTGTACACCCATATCGGAGAACTGCGCGAGCAGTCCTCCGAGCGGGCGTATCTGTATCGTGTGGCGACCAACTGCGCCTATATGTGGCTTCGCAATGAACAGCCGTTGGAGTCGATAGACGATGTGGACGAATCGGTATTGCAGACATTGCATAGCGAACCCGATATAGAACTTGGGCAGGAGTTGCTGGCACGATTGGAGCAGACGATATTGCGCCTACCGCCTACGCAACGGGCGATATTCAACCTGCGCTACCACGAGGATATGTCGTATGAAGAGATAGCCGAGATTACCCAATCGACGGTAGGGGCGGCGAAGACGAACTATAGTCTGGCGAAGCGCAAAATCAGCGGTTGGTTGACGGCAATGGTATCGTCGGTGCTGCTGGTGGTTACTCTCGGTATCGCCTGGGGACGATACGAGAACCGACCTTCGGCAGGAGAGATAGTGTATGCTTCCGATGACTGGACGGAGTTCGCAAATGATGATTTATTCTTGGAATGATGAAACGGATGGTATTGGCACTGATGTGCGTGCTGAGCCTTGGGGCTATGGCACAGACGGAGACGGTGTTCACCAAAGAGCAGTTTCCGCTGAATAGCGGAGCGGTGTTACCCTACCGGCAGATGCGGATAGCGGGCGAGAAACCGATGCTTGTAATTTACCTGCACGGCGGCAGCAGTTGCGGCACGGACAACGAGACACAGATGGGCGAACCGGGTATAGACTCAATAGCATGGTACCTGATAGAGCAAGCCCTTCCTGCTGTTTTTGTAGTACCGCAATGCAGCAACCGCACCAAAGGTTGGGGCGGAATGGCAAGCGATGTGAAACGGCTGATAGACTATGTGGCGCAACAGGAGGCGGCAGACACAACACGCATCTATATCTTTGGCGGCAGTATGGGCGGCACGGGGACATGGAAAATGCTGTCGCTCTACCCCGATTACTTTGCTGCGGCTATGCCGTGTGCCGGCAACCCGAAAGGGATGAGTGCAGAGAACATCGCCACTACGCCGGTCTATACCGTAATGGGGCTGGCGGACAAGATAATGGGCAGCGATGTGCGCACAACGGTGGAGACGCTGGTCGGGCAGTTGGAGGCTATGGGCGACGAGGTCAGGTATGAGACTGTGGCGGGGTGGACGCACGAGACGACCTGTATTCAGAGTTATTCCGCGGAGCGGTTGGACTGGGTGTTCAGCCACAAGCGGGGACAGACCACCGACCTGATAATATCCCCGATAGACAGCACAGACGAGGCGTGGTATGATCTATCGGGGCGGTGTTTTATAGTACCGCCGAGCCACGGCGTATATATCCATAGGGGAAAGAAAGTAGTATTCTGAGTGAAATAAAAGTATTGTGTATGCTGAATAAAATTATCCGGTTTGCCTTGCAGAACAGGCTTGCCATTGTGGTGGCGGCGTTGATTATCCTCTGTGCGGGCGTGTACAACGTGCGTGAGATGGACGTGGACGTGTTCCCCGACCTGAACGCCCCCACGGTGGTGGTGATGACCGAAGCCACGGGTATGGCACCCGAGGAGGTGGAGCGGCTTGTAACGTTCCCTATAGAGACGGCGGTGAACGGGGCGACCGATGTGCGGCGCGTGCGCTCGTCGTCCACCACGGGTTTCTCGGTGGTATGGGTGGAGTTTGACTGGGGTACGGACATCTACCGCGCCCGGCAGATAGTGAGCGAGAAACTCGCCACGGTGTCGGAGTCGCTGCCCGACTATGTGGGGCGACCTATACTGGGGCCCCAGTCGTCTATCCTCGGCGAGGTGCTGATTATCGGTCTGACCGCCGACTCCGTGACCACGCAGGAGCAGTTGCGCACCATTGCCGACTGGACGATACGTCCGCGGTTGCTCTCCACGGGCGGCGTGGCGCAGGTGGCGGTGATGGGCGGCGACATACGCGAATACCAGATACAGATTGACCCCAACCGCATGCGCACCTACCATGTGGCACTCGACGACCTGCTTGCTGCCGTACGCGGTATGAACCAAAACGCCTCGGGCGGCGTGCTGTACGAGTACGGCAACGAATACATCATCCGCGGGGCACTCTCCACCAACGACCTCGACCTGCTCGGGCAGGCTGCCGTACCCACCACCGACGGCGGTACGGTGCGCTTGGAGCAGGTGGCTACGGTGGCTATCGGTGCGCAGACGCCTAAGTTAGGCTTGGCATCGGTGAAGGGCAAACCCGCCGTGCTGCTGACCGTTACCAAGCAGCCGAACACCGGCACTATCGAACTGACGGAGCATCTGGACAAAGCAATAGAGGAACTCAAAACGCAACTGCCCGCCGATGTGGTGATTTCGACCGACATCTTCCGCCAGAAGAACTTTATCGATAGTTCTATCGGCAATATCAAGAAGTCGCTCTGGGAGGGGGCATTGTTTGTCATACTGGTGCTGTTTATCTTCCTGCAGAACGGGCGGACGACGCTTATTTCGCTCGTCTCGATACCTATGTCGCTACTGATAACGATACTCGTCATGCGCCTTTTCGGACTGAATATCAACACGATGAGTATCGGCGGTATGGCGATAGCCATCGGCTCGTTGGTGGACGACGCGATAGTGGACGTGGAGAATGTGTATAAGCACCTGCGGCAGAACGCCCTGTTGCCACGGGAGAAGCGGCTGCCGGTGCGCGAGGTGGTGTTCAATGCATCGTATGAGGTACGTATGCCCGTTATCAACTCCACGTTTATCATTGTGGTCAGTTTCGTGCCGCTGTTCCTCTTGTCGGGTATGGAGGGACGTATGCTTGCGCCGCTCGGTGTGGCGTTTATCGTGTCGCTGTTCGCTTCCACATTAGTCGCACTGACGCTTACGCCCGTACTATGCTCCTACCTGCTCGGTACGGAGCGTGCTATGCGCCATGCCGACCGCGAACCGCGGTTGGTACAGGGGTTGCGCAAGGTATATACCCGCGCCTTGGAGGGTGCCTTGGCGCACAAGAAAGCCGTACTGGGCGTTACGTTCTCGCTCTTTGCCGCGGCGGCGGTAGGGTTCTGCTTCTTCGGACATAGTTTCCTGCCGGGCTTCAATGAGGGCTCGTTCACTATCAATGTCAGCACCCTGCCGGGCGTGTCGCTCGAGGAATCGGACGCCATAGGGCGCAAGGCGGAGGAGATACTGCTCTCGGTGCCGGAGATACAGACCGTGGCACGCAAGACGGGGCGTGCCGAATTGGACGAACACGCCTTGGGCGTGAACACCTCGGAGATAGAGGCGCCGTTTGAACTCAAAGACCGCTCCAAAGAGGAGGTGATGGCGGAGATACGCCAAAAGATGAGCGTGCTATCGGGTATCAACTTGGAGATAGGGCAGCCTATCTCCCACCGTATCGATGCCATGCTGTCGGGTACGCAGTCGAACATCGCCATCAAGGTGTTCGGTAGCGACCTCAACAAGATGTACCAACTGGGCAATCAGATAAAGGCGGCTATCGCCGGCGTGGACGGTGTGGCGGACTTGAACGTGGAGCAACAGGTGGAACGCCCGCAGTTGCTCATCACTCCGCGGCGCGATATGCTGGCGCGGTACGGCATCTCGCCTGCCGAGTTCGCCGAGCAGATAGATGTGCTGTTGGGCGGCAGCGTGGTGTCGCAGGTCTATGAGGGCAGCAAAGCCTTCGACCTCGTGGTGCGCCTCAACCCCGCCGAGCGTGCCACGATGGACGACATACGCGACATCTGTATCTCTACCGCCACGGCGGCTGTACCGCTCTCGTCGCTGGCGGACGTGCGCTCCGCTATGGGACCGAACACCATCAACCGCGAGAACGTGAGCCGCAAGTTGGTCGTCTCTGCTAATGTAACCAACGGAGACCTGCGCGGGGCGGTGAACGATATACAGCGGATTATCAGCGAACAAATCACGCTGCCCGAGGGCTACCATATCGAGTACGGCGGTCAGTTCGAGAGTGAGGAGAAAGCGTCCCGCACGATTGCGCTGGCTACGATAGGGGCGTTGATAGTCATCTTCCTGTTGCTGTTTATGCAGTTCCGTGATATGCGTCAGGCGGTGGTCGTGCTGTGCAACCTGCCGTTGGCGCTGATGGGCGGTGTGCTGGCGGTTGCCTTGGACGGCGGCGTGCTGAGTATCCCCGCCCTGATAGGCTTCATCTCGCTCTTCGGTATCGCCACGCGCAACGGTATGCTGCTCATTGAGCGGTACAACGACCTCTCCCGCGAGGGACTGCCGCTGCATCAGCGTATCGTGCAAGGTTCGGCAGACCGACTGAACCCTATCCTGATGACTGCTCTCACCACCGCCTTGTCGCTTATCCCGCTGGCACTCGGCGGAGACCTCCCCGGCAACGAGATACAGAGCCCGATGGCAAAGGTCATCCTCTTCGGACTCTTGTCCTCCACACTGCTCAACGGATTCATCATACCGATTATGTACTCGCTCGTCGAGAGCAAACACCCCCATACCGACAATAAATGAAAATAACTAATGTCCGTTCCATATAACTTGTAAATATAGAATTTATGGTTAATTTGTGGCAATACGGCGTAGCCGTCCGTTTATATAAACACCCTGCCGGCGCGTGTTGTACCGCAAGAAAGGTTTTGTAAGTTTTGGTTTGTTTATGAATAAGATAAAAACATTGTGCATTGTGCATTGTGCATTGTGCATTGCCATTTGCGCTTCGGCGCAAGACTGGGCAACTATCCTGCCCGCCATAGAGCAGAACAACAAGTCGCTGCAAGCCCTGCGGCAAGAAGTAGAGGCGGAGAAAGCCGCCAACCACGTGGGTATCGCCCCCGCCAACCCCGAGGTGGAATGGAGTTACCTGTGGGGCAGCAATGCGTTGGGCGACCGTATGGACGTTTCGGTGTCGCAGTCGCTGTCGCTGAGTACGCTCTTCGGCTATCGGTCGCGCCTGGCCAAGCAGCAGGACTTGCGGGCGGACTTGCGCCTGCGGGTGGAGCGCACGGCGGTGCTGTTGCAGGCGCAGCAGACCTGTATCGACATCGTCTATACCAACGCCATGCTCCACGAGTACGGCAGGCGGCTCGCACATGCACAGACGCTGGCGGACGCCTACCGGCAGAAGTTCGAGGCGGGCAATGCCAATGCGCTGGAGTACAACAAAGTGCGGCTCAACCTCGCTACCGCGCATGGTGAATACCAACGTCTGCTCACCGAGCGTGGCACGCTGACCGACCAACTGACCCTGCTCAACGGCGGCACGCCTATCGCACTCACTGACAGCGTCTTTACGCCCGTACTCCCCCCCGCCGACTTTGATACTTGGTATGCCGAGGCGGAGACACACAGCCCGATGCTGGCGTATGTGCGGCAGGAGGTGGCAGTGGCGCAAGCCGATGCACGCCTGAGCAAGGCGGAGTGGCTGCCCGACCTGACACTGGGGTATCAGACGGAGGGCGTGACGGGCGATTATTACCAAGGCGTGTCGGTAGGGTTGTCGGTGCCGCTCTGGCAGAACATTCACCGTGTGCGCCAAGCCCAAGCCTCAGCGGCAGCGGTGCAACTGCGTGCCGACGAGCGGAAACTGGTGTTTCTCTCCACCTTGCGGGCGCAGTACGCTACCGTACAGGGCTTGCAACGGACGTGGCAGGGCTGCTTTGAGGCGTTGCAACTGACCAACAGTGCTGACCTGCTCCTCCAAGCCTTGCAGGCAGGGCAGATTTCGATGCTCGAGTATATGATGGAACTCTCTATCTACTACGACGCCACTGCCCAAGCCCTCTCCGCCCAACGCGACTACTACACCGCCCTCGCCGAACTCCAAGCAGTAACCTTATAACCACCCTCCAAGCCGTAGCATTATAGCCGCCCTCCAAGCAGTAGCATTATAGTCGCCCTGTATCTGTCGTTTGGTTTCTATTCTGTGTTGTGCCATACTTGCCGGGGACGCGGACGCCCCCGTCCGCGGTTTTCCGTAAACGGGAGAACATAGTCGGTTGCTCTCCTCCGCGGTCGGTTTGGCACAAACCGCTCCTTATATTCCTCCTTATTAGGCGTATCAGTCCCATTTGTCCCATTGGACTCATTCGCCCCATTTGGCTTATTAGTCTTATTTGCCTTATTAGGCGTATTTTGGGGTATATTGTTTCTTAGCAGGGCGATACCATCGCCCGCTCCCCCCTTCCCCCTTCTCTCTAATCCCTAATCCCTAATCCCTAATCTCTAATCTCTAACCTCCCCGCATCTGTCTCGGAACAACTCCATAAGATAACCAGAACATAACCAGAACATAAGCAGAACATAACCGAAACATAACCGATAGATATGAATACTTTCGTAATACTTTGCAGCACACCATCCCGTACCCATATCGTCCCCTAATCCCTCCCCTCTAATCTCTAATCTCTAATCTCTAATCCCTTCTCTCTAACCCCTAATTAGTATTGTTTCTTAGCAGGGCGATACCATCGCCCGCTTTATGTTTTTCCAAAAACATACATAAAAACGCGGCTTTGCCATACCTGTTGATACCATCATATTGAATATAAATGCCTTATGTTTGCACATATCAAATGTTTATCGTAACTTTGCAGCGATAAAAAACGAACAATATGAGTACAGCGGCATTACAAAACATTTTATCCGGCATTCAGGCGCACAACCTGACGGCTGCCAATATGCGTTGGTTGGCGGAGCGGTTGTTGGATGCAGCCGATGCGGAGGATAATATCCGTCCCTATACGACAGAGGAATTGGAAGCACGTATTGCCAAATCAGAGAATGATATCAGGGCGCATAGAACGTATTCTGCGGATGAGGCGCACCATATAATGCAACGAACTATCGGTTCTGCACAACAGAAATGCGAGTAATTTGGACAGAACAAGCGTTGTCTGCTTGGCAAGAGACGGCAATGTACATATTGGCAAACTTTGGCAAGCCGTCGCAGATGGAATTCTATCAAAAGACACTGTCTTGGGAGAAGGCTATCTCGCAAATGCCGAACATTGGCAAAGTAGAACCTCTATTATCCCATTTGCCAAAGATATATCGAAGCGTAGTGGTGTCACAACAAAATGGTGTATTCGGTGGCGGATGATAGCATTACGATACATGACTTTTGGGACACACGCCGTGAACCAAAGTCTCTCGTCAAAGGCACAGAATAAATCAGATCCTTTCGTTTATAAAGGCTTGGATTGAGATACGTCCCCGCTGACGGACGATAAACATAGTCAGCAAATGCAAAGACCCGCGCGGTGGGCTTTCGGTGACGGACACAGCGGTGTCCCGAGAAAGCGGTTGGGTGGGCTTTGTGGACATAATAGTCGCGCAAACGCGCGACAAAGCGTTTACTAACGCTTGCAAATCGACTATTGAAACGTAGGAAATTTCAAGAATGTCATCCGATAGCAAGACATTAGTAGATGCTCATGGGTGTATCCACACTGGCGTGTACTTGTATAGGTATGCGCTTGTACGATATACACGCGTGGGTTTCTGCAAGTTTTTTCGATGACATGGTTTCCTACGACCTCAATAGCGGATTTACTAACAGAAGTCCGCGTTTTTTTGTGTGCCTATACGTGATGTGTATATACCCAACAGGTATTGTGGACAGATGCCTGAGAAAACTGTTATTTACGCGAGTGCCCATAGCAATGTAAAAAACTAATTTGTATGACTGAACAACAAAGACATCAGTATCAGACCATTATCCATGCTCGGAATTTTCACTACGAGCAGTTTACACGATGGTCAGGGTATTTCTATGTGGTTATCGGTGTATTGTTTATCGGGTATTGCTTGATTGTGCAGACTTCTGCAGCAAATACAGCAGATAGCCAAGTATTAGGTTGGGTCGTTCTATGTATCGGCTACATGGCAAGTGTGGCAAACTATCTGTCTGTCAACGGGTATGTCTATTGGTGGAACCATTGGAATAGCCTTTTGAAGGATTTCGAGAAAAAAGCATGCACGGAAGAAGAAACGGTGTACAATGCTTTGGCGGAAAAGCCCAAATCGGATAAACAATGTGGTCTGCTCAAAGGTCGTAATATCTCACCTGAAAAGGTTACGATTGTTTTGGCAGGAATGATGATTTTAGGATGGAGCATCCTGATTGGCTTCCGTGCAAGCAGTTGGATGGTAAACCTGCTCGGCATAGATGATTGTTGCCATCCGTATGTACCGTGGGTTACTGCGATAGTACTATGGATAATCTTTCCGCTATTGTCCCTATTGTCTTATTGCAAATCGATGCATATAGGCAAGAGTAAACATACAGATTCAAACGTAAAAAAATCAAAATAAATCTATTGTATTATGAAGACAAAAACCTATCTCATTATGAGTATTGCCCTACTGATGGGAGTATCAGCAGGGGCGGACGATGTATGGAACTACAAAGTCTATGACGACTGCAGCATGAACGGCTATAAGGTTAGCCATGTGTCCGCCCCTCCCGCTGACTTACAAGCCGTTGACCTTGGTTTACCCAGCGGGCTGAAATGGGCATCATGTAATGTAGGTGCCACCACACCCGAAGAGTCAGGAGGCTACTACGCATGGGGCGAAATCACCCCAAAACAGAACTACTACATGTGGACAACCTACAAGTATGCCTATGGTAGCAAACTCACCAAATACTGCTACGATGCTCAGTGTGGCGACAGCGGCTTTACCGACAAGAAAACCACTTTGGACTCCTGGGACGATGCCGCTCACATGAACTGGGGTGGCGCATGGCGTATGCCCACTAATGCCGAGTGGGAAGAATTGATAGAGAACTGCACGTGGACTTGGACAACGCAAAACAGCGTAAACGGTTATCGGGTAACGAGTAAGGCCAATAGTAATTCTATTTTTCTCCCCGCTGCAGGGTATTGCGATTTCAGTAACCTCTATCCCGACGAGTTTGCCTCCGTCGGCTACTACTGGTCTTCGTCGCTCTACCAGGCTCAGTTTAGTACTCCGTACAACGCGTATAGTACTCATTTCGATTCTGACCGTATGCATTGTTTGAGTTACCCTCGCAACGGAGGTCTATCTGTTCGCGCTGTCTGCCCGTAGCAGTAGTCCTGCCTCTCACACGGGTATATAATATAACGTGCTTGGGAGGGGAAGAAGCATATCTGTCTATGTATAAATCACAGAAATCGTATTATAATACAACTTAAAATTTTAATCAGTATGACTGAACAACAAAACAATCAGTATCAGACCATTATCCATGCTCGGAATTTTCATTACGAGCAGTTTACACGATGGTCAAGTTATTTTTACGTAATTATCGGTGCCTTGTTTGTGGGGTACTATTCCTTTGCCGAATCGTCCGATGTCCTCAGTTGGATTATCTTATGCTTGGGCTATCTGATAAGTGTGGCAAACTTTCTATCTGTCAAAGGGTATATCTATTGGTGGCAACACTGGAATCTACTGTTGGCTGCTTTCGAGAAACGATTGGTTGCCAATAACAAAGACAATGCTACCAAAGAGACAGAGGAATGGCCGGACAATGAAACGGTATATAGCGTCTTTTCTGATGTCTATAAGTTGGATTATCAGACCAATCCGCTCAATGGCAGCAAAATATCCACCTCTAAGGTCGCACTTTTTGTAGCAGGAGTTATTGTTCTCGGTTGGAGCATTCTGATAGGCTATAAAATCAGTACTATCATAGTGGGTGAATGTTGTATGAACCGTACAGGCTGCTTGTTAGGACTCATTGTGCTATTCACGGCTGTACTTTATGTAACAGGGACTATGCTAATGCCCACATGCCCAATGTTTCAGAGCGATATGTCACACAATAAAGACTTACGACTATTGGAAAACAATAAATAAGATGTATTATGAAAACAAGACTTATATTCATTACTATTGCGCTGGCAATAGCGGGGTGGTGCAATGCTACCGACTACACTCTGACTCTTTATGCTGAGGGGTGCGATACTGCAAATATCATCCGATGTGATGCGGGGCTGCAAGTGAGTGTCTCTGCCATTCCCAACACGAACAAATGGGAGCCACGCCATTTCGTGCGTTGGACGGATGGTAATACCGATAATCCACGATTGGTAACGGTTACACAGGATATGACCTTAACCGCAGTGTTTGCATATGACCAATACACCATTACAGCCTCCGGTGAGCATGGAACAGTGGAAGGTGCAGGTACGTATGACGTTAATACCATAGTATATTTGACAGCAGTACCTGACAAGGGCTATCACTTTAGACAATGGATAGTAGGGAATAGAAGTTATATCGACAATCCGATCGAAGTATGGGTTTATCAAGACTCCACTTTTACCGCTGAGTTTGTACCGACTCAATACACTATCACTGTTTCTGCAGGCGAACATGGCAACGTAAGCGGCAGCGGTACGTATGAATATGGCACCACAGCCACACTGACGGCAACCGCTGATGCGCATTACCACTTTATCCGCTGGAGCGATGGCAACACCGACAATCCGCGTACGGTATCCGTAGAGAGCGATACCACTTACACGGCAGAGTTTGCTATCAACCAATATACCATTACAGCCTCCGGCGAACATGGTACGGTGGAAGGAACAGGCACGTATGACTACAATACCAAAGTTTATTTGACAGCAGTACCCGATAAGGGCTATCACTTTGTCAAATGGAGCAACGGAAAGACGTATAACCCGTACTATGTCTATGCGCGAAGCGATGCGCATTATACGGCAGAATTTTCTCCGAATCAATACACTATCACCACTACTTATGCACAGCATGGCAATGTAATAGGTGGCGGCACGTATGATTATGGCACTACTGCCACACTCACGGCAACCGCCGACGAGCATTACCACTTCACCCAATGGAGCGACGGCAACGTAGATTCAACAAGCAAGTG
>DKEG01000048.1:0-16734 GCA_002452095.1 Bacteroidales bacterium UBA6828
GGCAGACAGGTACGCGAGTTGGAGACCAAACTGGATGACGATACAAAGGAAACGTATGCGGAACGCTTGAAAATCTACCACCGCATTTTAGAGCAGGAGCGCACGACCAAAGACAAGATTTACAGTCCGCACAAGCCTTATACGACGTGCATAGCGAAAGGTAAGGCGGGCATCCCTTACGAGTTTGGGAACAAGGTGGGAATGATAACAACGGCAAAGAGTCGGATAGTGGTGGCGATAAAGGCTTTTGAGGGTAATCCGCACGATAGCAAGACGATAGAACCATTGTTGCAACAGATGGAGGATAACCATCAGAAACTGCCGAAACGTTTGGCTTACGACCGTGGCGGACGGGAAGCCAAGGAGATAAAGGGTGTGGAGATATTGACTCCCGGCAAAGCCAAGGCGACAGACAGTGCTTATGAGCGTGCGAAGAAAAGGCTTCCTTTCAGACGCAGAGCGGGGATAGAGCCCCACTTTAGTCATTTGAAGTCAGACTTTCGTATGCGGGAGAACTATCTCCATGGCAAGGATTCGTCGACCATCAATGCGATGTTGGCGGCTACTGCATGGAATTTGAAGAAGATGATGAGGAAACTCAAGTCTCTTTTTGACTTTTTTGTGCAGATGCTACGCCGCCATTTCGATACCCCACATACAATTATACCCTATGCAATCTAATTCTTAAGGAGCAACTAAATAATAATCAGGTTCTTTTCTTTCTCATCGCTTCCCCTATTTGCCCGATGTCTTATATTGTGCACTATATAAAATCCGTTATATCTCCTGCATATCAGTAGCATATCAGTAACTTGTCAGCGACATACTCTGCTGAGCATTTTTCGAACCACCTCCGAATCACCTTCGAACCACCTCCGAACCACCTCCGAACAAAACCGCTATTCCCTCTCTGCTTCCGCTGCACATGTTCTGTTCGATTTCCGATGCAAAATTACTGCTATTCTGTTACTTGGAACAGCAAAAACACAACAAAGAAAGGGAGGTCAGGTGATGTCACCGTACCTCCCTTCCTTTGATGGGGATTTTTTATCCTTTACAGGACTCCTGCAAAGTTATCGCTGTACTTTTTTTACATCGTCCAGTGCCTTCTTGAAGTCTTTGATTAAATCGTCTTTGAACGTTGCTATTGTGCCTGTACTGATATACTGGCTTATATCCTTGCTCACCCTGCCGCTTTCGCAATGAAAACCATATTTCAGAATTTCTCGGATAGTCTCGTCACGCCCTATTTTAACACCTTTGTCGTTTACAAAATAGTCCGCATAGTATAACCCGCACAATAGCAATTCCAAACTGCTATTCTTCCTGTTGGCAATGCGAATCATAGAGCCGCCATTCCCCTCCCTCATCGCTTTCAACTCCCTCTCTTTCTCCTCCAATAGCCCCTCCAACTCCTTCACACGCGCTTCCAACCGCTCCGCTTCCGCCTTCTGTGAGGCAATGACTTTCTTTTCTGATATCAACCCCTCTCTGTATGGATTTTCTTTTTCATTGCCTTTATCTTTGTTGGTATGCAGTAGCGTGGCTATTTCTGCCGATATGCGCCTGTCGGACAGCATGTATCGCTCTATATAGTCTATAAGGTGTTCTTCTTTCGCTTCCCCAAAATCCTCCTTACACATAATTTTTGAACTTTGTGCAAAAATAGGGGAGTCTGTGGTTAGGGCTTTTGTCATACGGGCACGCCTGCCTGTCGGGTAAATATCATCCGACAAAAAGTGTGCATCTACTATTTCTTCTATTCCGTCACTCAAATAACTGGATAATTTATCTGTGTCCGCATTGTCCAACAATCGTAGCAGTTTGGATAATGCCAACAGCACAAACATACGGTCACTGAAACATTTATCCCTGTCCCCGTTATAGTTACGCATATCTATTATTTCTTCTATATCGTATGGAATGCACTGAATTTCATTCTGTAACCGGCAATCGTCATAACGGTTATATTGTTTCAGCAAATCCAATAGCCCGAAACTCATATAGAACAAACCGTCAGGAGTAAGCCGGTATTTGTCTTGACTATAAGCCATACAGGGCTTCCGTAGCCATTGATAAACAATGTTTTCTTTGTAATCTTCCATAACATTGTTTTCAATACTCTTTCTTAATGCGTCAAGGCAGACTTTATCTACAAATTGCATATCTGTTAATTTTAGAAAATTATATTACTATCACGCAAAATTACCAAAATTTACCCATATATACAAGATGTATTTGCATATTTCGTAGAAAAATAGTAACTTTGCAGGCAATAGGATATGGGCGGATTTGTATGCAACCGTTTAATTTTAATAGCAACTGTTATGAGTGAATCTGAAAGCAAAGAGCAACAAGCAATACACGACATGGTGTCTCGGGACGCTTCATCCGCTTATTTGCGAGCAATGAGTTCGCATGTGGAAGTTACAATTTTGAGGGGAACGGATATCGTGCGTATTTGCAATGGAAAAGAACAGGTTGTTGGTACTGTGGCGGAAAGACCTGTTACTGCACAGCCCGCTCAATATACGCTTCGGTAAGAATGGTCGGAAGATTGCGCATATTGGCAGGACCTAACGGTTCGGGGAAAACATCCGTGTTCGGCGAACTCCGAGAGAATTTCCATTGGGGCGTGTTCGTCAATGCGGATGAGATAGAACGGCGATTGAAGGAAGAAGGATGTCTTGATTGTAGAGAATATGCGGTAGCGGAGGTGGATGAGGAAAAGTTCAGGGGCGCATATTCTGACTATTTCTGTACTTTTTCAACACGAAGTGCGGCGGACAATATATTTGTAGATAATGCCTGTATTGGGGTGTATGATACTGCATTGGTAGATTCTTATTTCGCTGCTTTTATGGCTGCCTATATACGGGAACGGTTGTTAGAAGCGGGGATTTCTTTTTCATTGGAGACGGTTATGTCGCATCCGAACAAAGTGGACTTTATGGCTCGAGCACATCGGTCAGGATACCGGGTTTATCTGTATTACGTATCTACACAGTCTCCGGAAATCAATATAGGGCGTGTGCATACACGTGTGCAGGAGGGAGGACATAATGTCCCTGAAAGTAAAGTAAGGGAACGTTATACTCGTTCTTTGCGGAATTTGTATGCGGCTGTAAAACAATCGGATAGGGCGTACTTGTTTGATAATAGCGGTAAGCATTTTGAGTTGCTGGCGGAGTATGATGCCACGGATAAGTCTGTCCAACTATACAGTGAGACAGAGTGGTTGAGAACGTATTTGTTGAATATGGCAGAGACAACGAGAAAATGACTTGTTCTATCATTACCATAACCTACAACAACCTCTCGGGGCTGCGCAAGACGGCGGAGTCTGTGGCAGCACAGACATACAAGGATATGGAGTGGATTGTAGTGGACGGGGCAAGCACCGACGGCACACAGGAGTGGCTGGACAAGATGCGACAGGACTCCCCCGTCCCCCTCAAAGAGGGGGACAAAGAGACGGGCAATGCACAATGCAGGGGAGATAATCTTCAAATCCCCAAATTCTCAAATGTACAGGTTCTCTCCGAGCCGGACAAGGGAGTGTATGACGCGCAGAACAAGGGCATCGGGCTGGCGAAAGGCGATTTCTGCTTTTTCCTCAATGCGGGAGACGCTTTCTGCGGAGCGGATGTGGTGGCGCGGATGATGACGGACAGCGAGGGGGCGGATATTGTCTATGGCAACGAGTTGGTGGTGGATGCCGGGGGTAGGGTAGTGGAGCACTGCAAGGGCGTGGATGACCCGGGTTTCGTGGACTTGTACAACAGTTGTATGAAACATCAGGCAACGTTTATCCGTCGTACGCTGTTTGATAAATACGGCAAATACGACAGTACGATGCGTATCTGCGCCGACTTCGACTGGTTCTTCCGTGTGATTGCCTTTCACGATGAGGTGCGCCTGCTGTACAAAGATGTGGACGTGGCATATTTCGAGAATACGGGACTGAGTTACCATAGCCCCGACTTGTGTGCAAAGGAGCGCAAGCAGATACTGGACAGACTGATGCCCGCCCGCCTGCAACGGGATTATGAGACAATAGGACGATACCCGCGAATTGTGAAGGTGCGTGGGGAGTGGCTGCCGC
The DNA here is from genome assembly GCA_002452095.1 of Bacteroidales bacterium UBA6828. Taxonomy (GTDB): domain Bacteria; phylum Bacteroidota; class Bacteroidia; order Bacteroidales; family Paludibacteraceae; genus Colicola. The sequence continues at coordinate 4,106 of DKEG01000048.1, forward strand.
AATTCTTGCTGCGTGTGGCGAACGGACTGATGAAATGATGGAGAATAGTGTTATAAAACAAGGACGAATAGCATGGATAGACGCATTGCGAGGGTTTGCAATGTGGCTTGTGGTAATTATGCATGTGCAGTTCTTCAGTGGAAGCCAAAGCACGGTGTATAATACATTGATAGCATGGATGTTTATGCCGCTATTTTTCTTTGTCTCTGGACTGGTAATGTATAATCCGAACAGACAATGGACGGCTCATTCTGTAGTGACTTATTTGTGGAAGAAAGTGCAGCAGATATTAGTTCCGACAGTTATTATGTTTCTGCTGGCAATTTGGATATTAGGGTATAATCTTGTGGAAGCATCTCTTCATCCAATGAAATTCGGCTATTGGTTTACAATCACCTTGTTTGGGTTTATTGCTTTGTATGTTTTGTTTGAGTGGCTGATGCAAGTTGTCAAAGTTGGTAATAGAGGCTGGTTGGTGTGCTTGGTGGTACTAACAGCGGTGTTCTCGTGGCTATTGTCTCGCCACGGCTTGTACACACGTATGTTCGGAGATGGGGCTATGGTGTGGTTTGATGCATTGCAGATAGGTAAATGGAGTTATTTTCAGTTCTTTGTACTCGGTATATTGGTGAGAAAATATAAAGATGTCTTTCTGCGGCTTTTGTCAAACAAGTACGCAATGGGAATAGTCATTGTGGCTTATGTATTGATGGCGGTGGTTAATGTCAAAGGACTGCCATCCGGTGGCATACAACGCTATTGGGCTGCTGTGTGTGTACGCCTTTTGCCTTATGCAAGTATTTGTATTGTAACGGCATTGTTCTACTCTATGCGGCAGTTTTGGTCAGATAGCAGGACAGGAAAAGCATTGCAGGTTGTAGGTAGCAATACATTGGGTATCTATTTGATACATTACTTTTTCTTGGCAGGAAATTGGTCTTTCTTGCGCACAATTTCCACGAATACCCCCCCCGCTCTATTATTGATTATATTCGCCCTATTGGCAGTCGTAATAATAGCCTGTTGTATGGTTGTTATTCGTGTGATTCGCTTGAGTCCGTTTCTCGCAAAATATATGATAGGGGACAAGGAAAAAAGAGTTTGAAATAGCGTTAGTACAGATATGAATATGACACGTGTCTTGTTTATCATAACCGGTTTGGAAGGCGGGGGGGCGGAAAAGGCTCTCGTCAATCTGTTGCGGGCGATGGATAAGCAGACATATAACATCAGTGTGCTGGTTATATTCGGGGACAAGAAAGGAACGGATATAGTGGATGGCGTAACGTATCATACTCTGTTTGGAAACAACCATAGCATAGTATATAAAATTGCCAAGCATCTGTATTTGGATTGGCATACACCGGCTCTGCTTACATATCTGACAAGACGCAAAGTGCCTGACTATTACGATGTGATAGTATCTTTTTTGGAAGGGGATTCTTTGTTGTATCATTCTTTTGTATTCGACAGGGCGCAGAGGAATATATCGTGGGTGCATACAGATTTGGTGGAAAACCATTGGTCAGCCCGTCATTTCGTAGGGGAAGATGAAAAGAAAGCCTATTCTACGTTAAATGGAGTCGTGTTTGTGAGTGAGTATGCACAAACGCAATTCAACAAAGTGTTCCATCTTTCGGAAAACATAAAACAATATATTTGCCCGAATATAATCAATGAAACGGAAATCGTGCAAAAGTCGCAAGAGTTGGTTACTGATGTCCTCAAGCGGACATTTACGATATGCTCTGTAGGACGTTTGGAGGAGGTAAAAGGGTATGATATGGTGGTTGAGGCGGCTCGGATACTCAAACGGCAAGGGACAGATGTGGATTTTTGGATTATTGGTACAGGTTCACAAGAAAAGAGATTGAGAGCCTTAATACAAGGAGCAGGTGTGGATGATATAGTACACTTGTTAGGGTATAAGGCGAACCCATATCCCTATATGAGAATGGCAGACATATTTCTGTCTTCTTCTCGTGCAGAAGGATTGCCTCTGGTGTTTGGGGAGGCGATGTGTTTGGGAAAACCGATTGTTGCTACACGGACGATTGGGGCACTGACAATACTCCAAGACGGGGAGTATGGGAAAATAGTGGATATGAGTCCTTCTGCAATCGCAGGTATTATAACGGAATTGCAAATGAACCATAGTCTATTAGCGCACTGCGGGGAATTGTCGCGAATTGGGAAAAAGCAGTTTGATGCCCAGAATGTATTGGACATCGTGGAATCTGTTTTGGGTAAGAACAAGTGATAAAAGAAGTAGTATATATACACAATGCCTTTTGAATTTATAGGACATAGCATTTCCATACCCGGACAAATCCTGATGCAGATATTTGTCCTTGCGACGCTTGTATATATGCTCTGCAAGCATTACCGGGACATCCTGTCTGTGCTCTTGATACTGCTCTGCTGGCCGCGTGTGTTTATCTTCTTTGGCAAGGGCGTAGAGAATACCTACAAAATAGCGATGCTCCTGCTTTGCCTGTATGTCGCCTACAGATACAAGGCATGGAGAGCATACGTGCCGCGTGAACGATGGATAGTGCTTGCCTATGTCCTGTTCACAGCACAATTTGTATTGTCAGCGATATATTTCTCCCCTGTAGCAACTTCCGTAACTACGCTCTTGAGTCAATACGCCCGATACATTGAAGCCTTTCTGCTGTATTTTATCATAAAAGAAGCGGTGTATTGCCGAGGCAAAAAAGAGCAACTGCTACGCCTGTTCTATGATATAGGTTTGATGCAAATCATCATATCTGTATTCAAGTTTGCCGTGTTCCGTGGACAGATAGAAGGGCTTGTCGGCTCATTTTCTATTCCTGGCGGCGAAATGGGAACTACCATCCCTATTCTTTGGTTCATCATTCTTTGGCTCTATCGCAAAGGGCAGTTCAGCAAATGGGACTGGCTCTATCTGCTGGGACTGCTGTTCCTGGGTTTCACCACGGGAAAGCGGGCGGTGATGTTCATCTTGCCTGTGGTGGTCTTTGTATTCTTTGTTTATGTGCAGGGTGTGCGCATCAAGAAGTCGTGGATTGCTATGCTCGCCTTTGTCCCGTTGCTGTTCTATTTGGGTGTACGACTCACACCAACCCTCAATCCCGAACATCAGGTGTGGGGCAGTTTCGATTGGGACTATGCCATTGGTTACGCCGAAGAATACCAGTTCGGAAAAAAAGGCATAGAGGGACAGATGGAGGAGTATCAGGAAGACAGGCAAACTCTGCAGTATGCAGGCGGACAATTCTCGTATATGTCGCCCCAAAAGCAGACGGCAGAGGGACGGGGCGGAGCAACCATTGCCCTGTTCAAACTCTTGGTAGGTATTTACCCGTCTATCAGCCAAGACTGGTGGGGCATAGGTTTCAACAGTATGTATAGCACCGACTATGCCGAGTTTGACGAACTGCCGCTCACCATTCGCCTGAACCACAAAGGCTCTGCAACCGGGTTCTTCCAGAGTTATGTAACCACAGGTCTGCTGGGGGCTCTCTGTACCATATTCTTCTGCTTTATATTCTGGTTCTATTGCCTCAATCACCGGCTGCGGCTTACTATCATCGGTATATGTGCATGGGAGTACTTTATGTACACGGGCATACTTTTCCGTACACCCGTATTTATGGCATTGCTGTTCCTCGTGGTGCATTATGTCAATGCCGAAATCATACAACGCAGGCAACCATTCAACCGTCTCACGCCTAACAGATGAAAATCAGTATTGTCATACCCGTTTACAATGTGCAGGCATACTTGCGCCAATGCGTACAGAGTGTGCAAGGGCAGACCTACCGTGATTTGGAGATAATCTTGGTGGACGATGGCTCTGCCGATGACTCTGGGCATTTGTGCGATACCTTGGCTGCCTCAGACCCGCGTATCCGTGTTATTCACAAGCCAAATGGCGGACTGTCCGATGCACGCAACGTGGGATTGCAACACGCTACAGGCGAGTATGTCCTATTCTTAGACTCGGATGATTACTACGCAGATAACCAAGTCGTTGCTAATCTTGTGCAGACATTAGAACATTGGCAGTATCCGGATGACTTGTTGTTTTGCCGTACGGATTTCTATGAGGATATTCATATTAGTACGAATGAATCACCATACAATACAGAGGTCATAAATGCAAAACTGACTCCGATAGAATGTTTTGCATATTTGTTGGCTGCTCAACGTTTCAATATGAGTGCATGCTTCCAGATAATCAAGCGTAGTGTATTAACAGACAACCATATAGAATTTGTCGTTGGATTGCGCAACGAAGATATAGATTGGAGTATACAACTATGGCGTAAACTCCGTTCTGTCAAGGCTGTAAACCTCTATGGCTATGTATATCGTCACCGTGCAAATTCTATCACAACTACTTTGTCTATGCACGATTATCGTTCGTATGATTTTATGTTTGACAAGTGGTCACAGATCCTTTCGCCCGATATGCCCGACGAATGTCTCTTCCTTCAATATCTTGCTTACATATATCCGACAATGGTTTATGGCTATTTCCAGTTGAAATATGCAGAACGTAAGGAGGCGTATGCTGTCCTTAAAAAACACAAAGGCATTCTCATGTATTCTACTACTCGTAAATCCGACAGGATAGATTATGTACAACATCTGGTCGGTTTGCGATTGTGTGTGTATGTTTTTGCTTTCTATGGCTCTTGTCTCAAACCGATTATCCGAAGACTGAAACGATGAAAAATGTAGTATTGACTTTCCATAATGTACAGGATGCCGTTTGGTTTGAACGAACCTTGCGTTTGATAAGCAGATTTTATTCGTTTGGTACGTTAGATCAATTGTATGCTCGCTTATCGGGACGGGAACTGGCACCACGTAGAATGTGTTTTCTTTCTTTCGATGATGGTGAACGGAGTGTATATGAGGTTGTCTTTCCTGTCTTGAAACGACTGAATATACCTGTTGCGATGTTTGTATCCCCGTTTAATATACGAGAGGGGGGGGCATTTTGGTTCCAACGAATGCGGCAACTGCAACCTCAAGAAACGGAAAAGATGAAAACGTTACCATTGGCAGATATTGACCGCCGTATCGAGACGTTAGACCCTTCCGGTGCTACGAATGGAGATTTGAATATAGATGTTCCAATGTTTGAGGCGTTGAAAAAGAGCGGATTGGTTACTTTTGGGGCACACACACAACATCATCCAATACTATCCAATGAATCGGATGATACGTCTCACAACGAAATCCGTGATTCCATTGTTGATTTAGAGCAGTTATTGGGGGCAAAAGTGCGTTATTTTGCCTATCCGAATGGCGGAGAGAAAGATTTCTCCATTAGAGAAATCAACACATTGAAACAATGTGGAATAGATATGGCATTTTCTACAATCCCCGGTTATGCAACCCACGATGATATGTATGCCATCCGGCGTATAGGACTAACTTGTGGAAACTCTCTGCATATAGTACTCAAATTGTTGTTCCCGCAAATGTTTGTAAAGATTAGTTTGAAATGCAAACAGATTATAGGGCTATCACTCACCATTCACCTGTTCGCCCTGTATGGCACCCTGAAACGCAAACTGCGTGGAGGATAATAGAAACGATTTAATAGTACAACTGACCAAAACTGTAACTATCTACAATATCAGATAACAAATATATCCACACATTGTTGAGAATACAAGTGCAGGCGATAGGAAACGCATAGAGGCAAGTGGCATGTTTTTTGTTGTGCAATACGCAAATATATCAGCAGAAAGTGTAGAACTCTACAACTCTTGATAAAGTAAAATAGCAGATGAATATCTATCCGAGAGAGAAATATGTGCAGCAACTCCTGTCGCTGCGGCAAAATGGACTGGTAAAAATAGTTACCGGTCTTCGCCGTGTGGGGAAGTCGTATTTATTATTCACGCTTTTCCGGCAACGCTTGCTGCAAGAGGGTGTATCGGAAGACCATATCATCGGAATACCTTTGGATTCGTACGCAAACAAACATCTGCGTAAGGCAGAAACGCTCTACCGGTTTGTGCAGGACCAAGTGCAATCAACGACGGAGAGATACTATATCTTTATTGATGAAGTGCAACTGTTGGAAGACTTTGTGGAGGTGCTGAATGGTTTTCTGTATATGCCCAATGTGGATGTGTATGTTACGGGGAGCAATGCCCGTTTCTTGTCGTCTGATGTCGTTACAGAGTTCCGTGGGCGTGGCACACAAGTGCATCTCTATCCGCTTAGTTTCAAGGAGATACACGAAGTCTCGAATGCTGATGTATTTACGCTGTGGCAAGACTATATGTATTACGGTGGCTTGCCGATGGTGGTATTGGCAAACAACACACAGCAGAAAGCACAGATGTTGCAAGACTTGCTGAAAGAGACCTACTTGAGTGACATTATCAGCCGCAACCAAGTAAAGAATGACAGTGATTTAGAGGAGTTACTGGTACTTTTAGCCTCTAACATTGGTACATTGACCAACCCGCATAAATTGGCGAATACTTTCAAGAGCGAGAAAAAATCGGATATATCGCATAGTACAGTCAAACAGTATATTGACTATTTTATAGACTCGTTCCTTGTTTCTCGTGCCACACGTTACAATATCAAGGGGCGTAAGTATATTGACTCTCCCTATAAGTATTACTTCTCCGATATGGGACTGCGCAATGCCCTGTTAGGATTCCGGCAGGTAGAACCCACGCACGCAATGGAGAATATTCTCTACAACCACTTGCTGGAACAGGGCTATTTGGTTGATGTGGGAAATGTGTCTGTGGTAGGCAAGAATGCCGAAGGTAAATCACAGCGTGCTACCTACGAGGTGGATTTTGTTTGCAACCGTGGCAGTGAACGTGTCTATATCCAGTCTGCTTATAGTATCCCTGATGAAGAAAAGTTGCAACAAGAGCAACGCTCTCTGATGCTTACAGGGGATTCTTTCCCCAAAATGATATTAACTACGGACAATATCCCTTGCCACTCGTTGGATAATGGCATAGTACTGATGAATGTATATGACTATTTACTATCATAATCCAATACAAACAAATCCCCACACAGTGGCTTACATGAAAATGGCTTACATACAGTAACCCCACATAAACTAACTTACACAAAGTATATATGAAAACAGCATTAATCACAGGCATCACAGGTCAGGATGGCTCCTATCTGAGCGAGTTCCTCCTCGGCAAAGGCTATGACGTACACGGCATCATCCGCCGCAGTTCGGTGGACTATCGCGAGCGTATCGCCCACCTCGAAGGTAAGCCCCATTTCCACCTCCACTATGGCGATCTGTCCGACTCCATGGGTTTGATACAGGTCATCGGCAAGGTGCGCCCCGATGAGATATACAACCTCGCCGCACAGTCGCATGTGCAGGTCTCGTTCGACTCGCCCGAGTTCACCGCAGACATTGATGCCACGGGTGTCCTGCGCGTCTTGGAGGCTGTCCGTGCCTGCGGATTGGCGTCCACGTGCCGTATCTACCAGGCGTCCACCTCGGAACTCTACGGCAAGGTGGAGGAGGTGCCGCAGAACGAGAACACGCCTTTCCACCCCTATTCGCCCTACGCCGTGGCTAAACTCTACGGCTACTGGATTGTCAAGGAGTACCGCGAGGCGTACAATATGTTCTGCTGCTCGGGTATCTTGTTCAACCACGAGTCCGAGCGCCGCGGCGAGACATTCGTAACGCGCAAGATTACCCTTGCCGCCGCCCGTATCGCCCAGGGCAAGCAGCACAAACTCTACCTCGGCAACCTCTCTTCGCTCCGCGACTGGGGCTATGCCAAAGACTATGTCGAGTGCATGTGGCTCATTCTCCAGCATGACAAACCCGAAGATTTTGTCATCGCCACGGGTGTGCAGCATTCCGTGCGTGAGTTTTGCGATTTGGCTTTCCGCGAGGTGGGCATCACGCTCCGTTTCGAGGGCGAGGGGCAGGACGAGAAAGGTATCTGCGTAGCAGGTCCCGCTCATCTGATAGGCAAGACCCTTGTGGAGGTGTCCCCCGATTTCTACCGTCCGACCGATGTGGTCAACCTCTGGGGCGACCCCACCAAAGCCAGAGCCGAACTCGGGTGGAACCCCGGCAAGACCTCTTTCGAGGAGTTGGTGCGCCTCATGGTGCGTTCCGATATGAAGAAAGTGGCTGCCGACCACGCCGCTGAGCAAGCCCGCACCAACCTCGCCGAGTACCTTGAGAAAGGCATCGTCAAATAAGTCCCGCCAATCAGTATGAGGATTACCAATTTTGCTTCGCATATCGGCCCTGTCATCTATCGTCGCGGACTGAACTACTGGAATGAGGGACGTGTCCGGAATGTAAAAGAGGAAAACGGCTGCTATACTGCAACGGTACAAGGTACGCAGAACTACACCACAACCGTGCAACTGAACGGCGATGAGATTGTCAGTACGAGTTGCAACTGCCCCTATGGCGCGAACTGCAAACATATTGCGGCACTCCTTTGCGAAATCCGCAAACGCAGAATAGGCACGAAGCAAACTGCCCCCAAAGTAGAGAATATAGTACCCGAAGAACAAATCGCTTTCCACGGCTTGGAACTTACAGAAAAGGAACTGTTCTTTCTCTGTTATCTGGCGTATTTCAGTTACATCGACGAAATACCTTACTTGTCGGGGCAGGTATCCATCTCGGGGCATACATGGAAGTTCACCAAAACGGAGCAAAAACAATATGCCTACAACTGGCACAGCACAAATTGGCTGCACAAGACCTCTTCCTTTTATAATTTCTACGGCTCTTCCTACTTGTTTTACAACGTCTCGCGGGATAAGGTCATTGTTGTCCTGCGCGAACTGGTTGAAAATCACACCGATTGGCTGAACTATTTCCGGAGTCTCGGGCTCTATGAAAATAATCCGATACAATATGCCATAGACATTATGGAGGTATTGACGGGCAAGCACCCCAATCCGGAAATACCATTGACCGAGGTGCAGAACCCTCAATGGCTGATAGATATTCTTACTCCGCTGGTGGCAACAGAGGAACCCGAACGCCTGAGTGCTGCAATACAAAACCGGTTACTTATTTCTGTCTTGATGCTCTCGGCGGGGCGTGCATTGGACAACGAGAATGTGCCGCTTATTGAACGCATCGGGCAGGTGCTTGATGCCTGCAAACAGCCCACTGATGCGTGGCATGCAGCATACCAATCCTACCGTATGTGTGCCTTCTATGCCACGGGCAACTTGCTCCCTATGCTCAATGCCAATGTCATAGCCTCCGGCACGTACTATACTTCTGCCGTCCAACTGCTCTACCAAAACAAGTTGGACGACTCTATCCGTGCTTTCCAAGACGGGCTGAAAAAGTGCGGTCTTTTGCGCACGTGGAAGTTTATCCCAAAAGACCACATCTCGTTTCTGATGTATGTGATTGCCTTGGGCTTGCGCCACCATGATGACGACATCGCTCTCCTGCGCAAGATGCTCAAGAAAGCCAACGAGTCGGAAACCGCCTATCTGGCACCTGTTTTTGCCTTGGTCGAGTTCTTCCAATCGCCAACACAAGCGAAGGATACCGAACTGTTATGGCAGGTATTGCGCGATACCCCTTGCCCGCTCAACCGCTCTATTGCCTCACTTATCTTGTGTTTCTTTGGTGAGCAAAAGGAACTCAAAGACACCCTTCCCATGTCATCTTTTGCAGTGTTGCAATGCGAACTGGCAGCCTACACCCACGGCGACAAAGGGACTTTCCCCTATCCGCCGGTCCTGCAGCGGGTACCGATATACGAGACATGGAAACTGGAGTTGGAGGATATCATCCGTCATGCCGCCCCCGCTACATCTCAAACCGAGGAAAAACCGCGCAAAGCCCGCTTGTGCTATTTATTTGACGGATATTTCGATGGAAGCATTGAGGTGCGTGAGCAGACCATTCTCAAAAATGGCTCGTGGGGAAAGGGCAAAGCGGTCAGTGCTTCGCGTTATGCCGCTAAGGAAGTTCCTATGGACGATATTGACGAGAAGATATACACCGCATGGTCTCAGGCAAAGCGTTCCCGTTACTATGAGATATTTCCTTCCTTATCACTTGTTCTCCCTTTCCTCAAAGGCACCGACAAACTCTATCGGGATACTCTCCATGGTATGGACATGGTTTCCGTTCACGAAGAAAAACCGTTCCTCTTTACCCGCCGCCGCGGTGATGACATCGTCTTTACGAGCAATATCCCCTCCGATGCCGAGCAACTGGACGATATGTGGTTAGACCGCTCCGATCCCATCGAATGGGTCTATTATCCGATGCCGTCGAGGCAGCAGAAGTTGTTCGAGCGCATTCTCCAACTCGGGCAAGTACCCGCCAAGGCGGAACCGCTGCTCAAGCAACTCTTTGGCACCCTGCAAGGGCAGATAGAGGTGCACTCCGACATCGAAGGGGCTACCGAGATGGAGCAGGTGCAGGGGCAAGCACATCTCACGCTCCGCATTGCACCGCAAGGCGAACTCTATCGTATCGCACTCGGGCTGTTCCCTCTCCCCGGGGGCAAACAATGGCTGTTCCCCGGCGAGGGAGACAAACGCCTGTTCGAGATACGCAACGACGCGCGTGTCGAAGTCATACGCAACAAGACCGCCGAACAGAAAGCCCTGCGCCAATTCAATGCACTGATTACCACCCATATACATTGTGCGTTATTCTCTTCCGCCCTCCGCGAGCAGGACATCACAATGGCGGATTTGCTCGCCCTCTTGGAGATAGCCCCCGACTACGAACCCCTTTTCTCTATCGAGTGGCAGGAGGGCAAACCTATTATCGTCCGCAAAGCCGACCCCGCAGCGTGGAATATCTCTGCGCACCAACAGGGTGGTTGGTTTGACATCGAGGGGGAAATACCCCTGTCGGACGACCATATCATCTCTATGGCGCAACTGCTCTCGCTCTTGCGGGAGAGCAATGGCAACTATATCCGCCTCTCCTCTGACGACTATATCACTCTCTCCGATGCCCTCCGTCGCCAGTTGGAGCGCATTGATGCCGTGGCGCAAACCCGCTCCGGCAAAGTGCAGATACCCGAACTGGCAATGACCGTTCTCGGCAGTTCCTTGCAGGGCGAAATGGATATTCACGAACCCGACACACTCCTGCAAATGCGCAGTCGTATCCGCGAAAGCGAACAGATGGCTTTCGCCGTACCCGATACCCTCAATGCCACACTCCGCGACTACCAGGTGGACGGCTTCCAATGGATGATGCGGCTCCACCACTGGGGCGCAGGTGCCTGCTTGGCGGACGATATGGGGCTCGGAAAGACCGTCCAGACCATCGCTGTCATGCTAGCACACGCTCACGCCGGTGCACAGATGGTCGTCGCACCCGCCTCCGTCATTGGCAACTGGCAACGCGAGATAGCACGTTTCGCACCATCGCTTAATACCGTCATTCTCAACGACTTGCCCTCCGATAACCGCACACGCTATATCAATGCACTCCAATCGGGCGATGTGCTTATCCTCACCTACGGTCTGCTGGTCTCCGAGGGCGAGACGCTTGCCGCACGCGAATGGACAACCGTCTGTCTCGACGAAGCGCACACCATCAAGAATCGCGACACCAAGTCCTCCGCTGCCGCTATGAAACTCCGTGCCGCCAATCGTATCATTCTCACCGGCACACCCATACAAAACCACCTCGGCGAACTCTGGAACCTTATGCAGTTCATCAATCCCGGACTGCTCGGCTCTTACGACCATTTCACGGAGCGTTTCGTCAATCCCATTGCCGCAGGCATCGAGGAACCCAAACTCCAACTCAAACGCCTCATTGCGCCGTTCACACTCCGCCGCACCAAGCAGGAGGTCGCACGCGAGTTGCCCGACAAGACCGAAATACAGGTGCCTATCACGCTCTCCGACGACGAAATGGCTATCTACGAAATCCTTCGCCGTGAAGCCAAAGCGCAACTGGAAACCGACAAATCCGTGAGCGTCAATGCCTTGTCTATGATTACCCGCTTGCGCGAAGCCGCATGCTCTGCAGCACTCGTTGAGAAGCACTGGCACGGCAACTGCAGCAAGTTGGAGGCGATGACCGACAAACTACTGCCACTGCTTGAGCAAGGCAATCGTGTCTTGATATTTAGCCAGTTCACCTCTTTCCTCCAAATGGCAAAAGACACTGTCCTGCAGCAGGGTATCACCGACATACTCTACCTCGACGGCTCCACGCCCCTCAAGCAACGCCAACGCATGGTGGACGATTTCCAGGCGGGCAAAGCGCGGGTGTTCCTCATCTCGCTCAAAGCGGGCGGCTTGGGGCTCAACCTCACAGGTGCCAACTACGTCATTCACCTCGACCCGTGGTGGAACCCTGCCATCGAACAGCAGGCTACCGACCGGGCCTATCGTATCGGGCAAAAGCAGAAAGTTACGGTCTACCACATCATCGCCGAGCATACTATCGAGGAGAAGATACTCCGTCTCCACCAAACCAAGCAATCCCTTGCCGACTCCCTCCTCGAGGGCACCAATATCTCCCACAAACTCACCACCAAAGACCTCTTGGAACTCCTTTCTTAACCCGCTCCCAAACCAACATCAAACATATCTCAAACCCATCTCAAACAACCCCAAAACAACCCCAAAACAACCAT
>DKEG01000048.1:16780-17785 GCA_002452095.1 Bacteroidales bacterium UBA6828
CCCCAAAACAACCATCACCCCCAGATGATACGCAATAATCGTCCTCATTTCCCTATACTAACCTGCTAATAACTACATTGTATTCATAGAACATTCGTAGAACATTCATAGAACATACGTAGAACATATACCTACTTTCATCATACTTTTACCCTATGGCAAAAATACTCTTTACTGACCCTGTGGCGGCCATCAGTGGTCGCACCTCAACGGGCGACCGAATCGTCTTCCGCACCCGCAACGGACGCACGCATGCCTATGTCGTGCAGCATCCCAACACCAACCCGCCTTCCGAGAAACAGTTGGCGCACACGGCTCTTTTCGCTGCCACGGTCAAGCAAGCCCGTGCCGAACTCGCCGACCCGGTCCGCTGTGCCTATTGGGAAAAGGAGTTCGCAGCATACACCAAGCGTCATAACCCCGCTTACAAACGACCGCAATCCTCCAATGCCGTCCCCGCCTACAATTCCCGCCGCAAACCCCCTATCTCCACCCTCTATGGCTACGTCTTCCACACCCTCTACGAGCAATCCAAACCCACATCTGCTGAATAGCAATCACGAATCATTGAAAATGTTTGTATAGACGACGCATCCCGCATCGTCTATATATCGGTGCCACTCACCGGGGACGCGGACGCCCCGTCCGCGGTCGGTTTGGCACAAACCGTATGACTATGCTATGTATGGGAGACGACGCGTCCCGCGTCGTTATACTACGTATATGGGAGACGTGAAGCGTAAGGCAGGTGTGCGTAGCACACTGAGTGCCGTAGCGAGGCGAAAGCCTGTGGCTTGAGCAGAACGCCTTATCGTCCCGCATCGTTATCGGCTTTGCCGAACTACATATACGTTTCATTATGTCTTTTTGATGGCATTTAGAGGCAGGACTTTTGTATTATTTCCCCATAGTTTCATTACAATTTTGATGCGGTTGGGCAAGTTCAACTTGGAAGTGCAAAAATATCGGTCATATTGTAATGGATCGCATGGATACAATTAGTTC
>DKEG01000005.1 GCA_002452095.1 Bacteroidales bacterium UBA6828
TTGACTAAGTATTATTTGACAATATGTATTTTTGACGAAATTAAAATCAATAAGATAATGAAACCCGATTTTAAGACAATAGACATTAACAAATGTCAGGCTTCTCATATTGTAAACAACAATGAAGCCAACTGGCAAACGCCCGAACTCATCGACGTGAAGCCAATCTACACCAAAGAAGACCTCGAGGGAATGGAGCACCTTGACTATGTGTCGGGTATCCCGCCTTTCCTGCGTGGTCCGTATAGTGCGATGTATCCTCTGCGTCCGTGGACAATCCGTCAGTACGCCGGTTTCTCTACGGCACAGGAGTCCAACGCTTTCTATCGCCGCAACCTTGCCAGTGGTCAGAAAGGTCTGTCCGTGGCTTTCGACCTGCCGACTCACCGCGGTTATAATGCCGATAATATGCGTGTTGTGGGCGATGTGGGTAAAGCCGGTGTGAGCATTTGTTCGCTCGAGGATATGAAGGTCCTCTTTGCGGGTATTCCGTTGAACAAGATGTCTGTCTCTATGACTATGAATGGTGCCGTGCTGCCTATTCTTGCTTTTTATATCAATGCAGGTCTTGAGCAGGGTGCCAAACTCGAAGAGATGGCAGGTACTATCCAGAACGATATTCTCAAGGAGTTTATGGTGCGTAATACCTATATCTACCCGCCGAAGTTCTCTATGAAGATTATCGCTGACATCTTCGAATATACCAGTCAGAAGATGCCGAAGTTCAACTCTATCTCTATCTCCGGCTACCACATGCAGGAAGCAGGTGCTACTGCCGACATAGAGTTGGCTTATACCCTTGCCGACGGTATGGAGTATCTCCGTGCAGGTATCAACGCAGGTATGGATGTTGATGCTTTTGCACCGCGTCTGTCTTTCTTCTGGGCTATCGGTATGAACCACTTTATGGAGATTGCCAAGATGCGTGCAGCCCGTATGCTGTGGGCGAAGATTGTTAAGTCTTTCGGTGCCAAGAACCCGAAATCCATGGCATTGCGTACCCACTGCCAGACGTCCGGTTGGTCGCTTACCGAGCAAGACCCATTCAACAACGTAGGTCGTACTTGTATTGAGGCAATGGGAGCCGCGCTCGGTCATACCCAGTCGCTCCACACCAACGCCCTCGATGAGGCTATCGCTCTGCCTACCGACTTCTCCGCACGTATCGCCCGCAATACGCAGATTTATATCCAAGAGGAGACCAAGGTCTGCAAGGAAATCGACCCGTGGGGCGGCTCCTACTATGTAGAGTCGCTTACCAAGGAGATTATGGACAAGGCATGGGAGCATATTCAGGAAATCGAAAAACTCGGTGGTATGGCTGCCGCTATCGAAACGGGTATTCCAAAGATGCGTATCGAGGAAGCCGCCGCACGTACGCAGGCGCGTATTGACTCGGGTGCACAGAAGATTATCGGTGTGAACGAGTATCGCCTTGAGCACGAGGATCCGATCGATATCCTCGAGATTGATAACACCGCTGTACGTGAGGAGCAGGTGGCGCGTCTCAAAGAGTTGCGTGCCAACCGTGATGAAAAAGCCGTGCAAGAGGCACTGGCTGAGATTACTGCTACCGTTCAAGAATGGGCGGATGGCAAGAAATGCTCGCACAACCTGCTTGATTTGGCTGTCAAGGCAGCAGGTTTGCGCGCAAGTTTAGGTGAAATATCCGACGCTTGCGAGAAAGTGGTAGGTCGTTATAAAGCAACTATTAGAACTATTTCAGGCGTGTACGCAGCAGGAACCAAGAATGACAGTGATTTTGAGCGTGCTCAACAACTCACTGCAGCCTTCGCCAAGAAAGAAGGCCGTCAACCTCGTATTATGATTGCCAAGATGGGTCAGGACGGTCACGACCGTGGTGCCAAAGTGGTGGCTACCGGTTATGCCGACTGCGGCTTCGATGTGGATATGGGACCCTTGTTCCAGACTCCCGCAGAGGCTGCCAAGCAAGCCGTTGAGAACGACGTTCACGTACTGGGTGTTTCCTCTTTGGCTGCAGGGCACAAGACCCTCATTCCGCAAGTGATTGAGGAGTTGAAGAAACTCGGTCGTCCCGACATTATGGTCATTGCCGGCGGTGTTATCCCCGCGCAGGACTACGACTTCCTCTACAAAGCGGGTGTGGCGGCTATCTTCGGTCCGGGTACCAACGTGGCGAAGTCCGCTTGCACCATCATGGAACTCCTGATGGCTGAATAATAAGATCAGTCTATAGGTCTATTCGAGCCGTCCGACAATCTTTGTCGGACGGCTTTTTTATGCATAAAAAGCCGAATATGCAACTCATATACTCCATAATACCGATTACGTAGAAAAGACGTAGAAAAGACGTAGAAAGAATGGGATTTTATAAGGCTGTTAAGCGATATTTTTATGCATATTATGCAGTTTTTATGCATTATGTGTATAGATTTTTTTTTTGAAAAGTGCCATTAATATTTGTGTATGTAATTATTTTGCACACCTTTGCAGCGATTCTTGCTGAAGAATTATTAACTGTAACGGCAGTTAGTACATATTTTATATTATACCGACCTACCGGTTTCGTTAACGGAAATCTAGCAAATTATCTAAAAGACGATGAATTGGCAGTGTTGTTAGTACGTTTATGCGTGCTACTGCTTCTGTGTTTATCGTCTTGGGTATTTGCTAGAACCCCCGTTAAAAAACGCAGAAGCAGTTTTTTGTGTCTATATGCATATAGCACAAGGTGTATATGGACTATCAAACATCATTGATAATCAGTGGCTTATTTTTGTGATAGCAAAAGGACTAAAAAGGACTTTGTGTACACCATACAAAACTGCTACCTTTGCACGCAGAAACAAATAAACATAATTAACCCTTAAAAACAAAACAAAATGAAAAAATTATCTTTTATTGCACTTGCCTTGATTGCAAGTTTGACTTTCACTTCTTGCGGCAATTCTGCCGAGTCGTTGGTCTCTCAGTATGAAAAAGCCTGCAAGGCGGGAAACACAGAAAAAGCCATGAAAATTGCAGAGAAAATTGAGAAATTAGATGAAGACGAACTGACCGAAGAACAGGCTCTCCGTATCTACAAAGCATCATTGCAACTATCCGATTTCTAATTGTATAAATTAACAATCAATCACTATGAAACAGAAATTTATCTTGGGTGCTGTGGCACTTTGTTTGGCACTAGGACTGACTTCATGCGGAGAGAAACAGGAAGAACTGACCAAAATGATCCCCGCTGATGCGGTTACTTTCTCGGGAAAACACAAAAGCCTTTTGACCATTCCCGCTGATGTGGATTCTATCAAGGTTATGCTGGTGTGCGCTGATCAAGAAAATGGAAGATGGGATGTGCGTGCAGTGATACCGGTACAGAATACCAAGGCGTGGAGCCAAATACCGGGCACGGATACACGCAAATCCACACACTTTGAGCCTCGTATGGGCAATTTGAACGTAACGTATTTAGATGCCAATGAGACGGAAATAGGAGACGATTTGTCGATGGACGGGAGTGTGATAGAGAGCGTGCTGTCCTCTGACGACATCATTACGGAGAAAGCATCGGTAAAAGATGCGTGGGAGTATTCGGGCGACAAGTCCTACAAAGCCAAACGCGCATTGTTTGACAAGGTAGCCGGTATCAGTCTGAGCAATATGGAACTGAATGAGGTGAAGCCCGCCAAGAAGTCTTCAAGCAAAAGCAGTTCCTCTCTGTCTGACATCTACGAAGATGCACTTAACGAAGTGGCTGATGCGTATGAAGATGCACTCAATGAGGCGGTTGGCGATTATGAAGATGCCGTCAACGAGGCTTTGGAGGATGCTTTTGGATTGTAAACACAACTTTTGTTTCACTTAAATAAAAATTATCCATTATGTCTGAAATTCAGAAAAAGAATGCACCGTATGCTGTAGCAGCATTAGTGCTGGGAATCTGTTCGTTAGTGTTTGGCTGTTTCTTTGTCGGCTTCGTTTGCGGCATTGTGGGCGTTGTGCTTGCCAAGAAAGGTCTTACCGAGTACAATCTCCACCCCGAGCAATATACCGGTGCAGGTATGCTTAATGCCGGCAAGATTATGTCCATTATCGGTATCGTCTTCGGTGCAATCTACATTGTTTATTACATCATTGCAGTTTGCATTATCGGTGCTGCCGGTTTGTTTGATATGTTTGGCGGCGACATGCTCTAATGCTCTAACTTTTCCCATACTATGCAACTTCTCCCTTGTGCGTGGAAACAACTCCTGGGTATCAGTTGCCCGTTTTGCGGGTTCCAGAGAGCCGTTTTGCTGCTGTGCAGGGGAGAGGTGTGGGCTTCCGTGCTGATGTTTCCGCCTTTGTTACCCTTGATGGCAGGCGTATGCCTTACACCGGTTTTATACTACTGCCGCCAAAGGACGGCTCTTAATATAGTGTGGAGCATTGTCCTGTTTTGCCTTCTATTGAACGGGGTGTATCAAAATATAGTCCATTAGCGGGACGGAAGATAAGGATACAAAAAAAGCAGTCTGTTTGGTTGTGGCAGACTGCTTTTTTGTATAGTATATAGTTGCATTTATTTCTTTGCGGCGAAAGCAAGGGCGTAGAGACGCATTTGCTTGAGCATTGCCACCAGACCGTTGCTGCGGGTAGGGGAGAGGTGCTCGCGGAGGTTGATACGGTCGATAAAATAGAGGTCGGCATCAATAATCTCTTGCGGGGTATGACCGCTCAAGACGTGAATGAGCAATGCCACAATACCTTTGACGAGAATGGCATCCGAGTCGCCGTGGTAGATGATTTTGCCGTCTTGCATCTCTGCCGTGAACCACACTTTCGACTGGCACCCGTCAATCAGGTTCTGCTCGGTGCGGTCGGCTTCGGGGAACGGTTCAAGACCGTTGCCGTACTCAATGAGGAGCGAATAACGGTCCATCCAATCATCAAAGGCGGAGAACTCGTCTATGATTTCGTCTTGTATTTCGTTGATAGTCATAACAGGAATGTTTGTATAATTGTTGTTAAAAAATAATCGTATCAAAAGAAGCCTATCCTAAGCGCATCCACCCGATATCCACCCGACATCCACCCGACAAAACAATACGCTGGGTAGGGAATTGTTTTTGTTGTTATTTTAATATTTACTCTTTGCCCCGGAGGGACTGAATGAGATGGTAAAGGTGGTCGGCAATGCGCTCGTCGGCTTGCTCGTCGCACTCGCCCAACGGCGCGTCGATGATATAGTCGGCTTGCGAATAGAATGGTTCGCGCGAAGCGAGATGCGGGGTGATGAATTGCAGGAGTTCCTCCTCGGTGCGCCCTTGCAGGACGGGGCGTTCATTGAGGTCGGTGAGCGCAAGACGCTTGGCGAGATGTTCGGGCTGCCAACGGATATAGATGCTGGTGCCGAGTTCGTGGAGACAATCCATATTGTCCTCCCAGCACGGGTAACCGCCCCCTGTGGCATAGATGACCCGATCCATCGGCAATTCGGCGAGTTCCTCAACCACATCTTTCTCCTTGTGGCGGAAATCGTCCATACCATACGTACGGATATAATCGGCGGTGCTGAGCCCGTAGAACTCCTTGAACGCATCGTCCAAGTTGACGAAATGCCAACCTAACTTGTCGGCAAGCAAGCGACCTGCGGTGGTCTTGCCGGCACCCATATAACCTATCAGATAAACAGGAAGTTCCATTTTGGGGTATTCTCCACAAATGTCCATTAAAAGTCCATTAAAATCGTATTATGACTCCGTTAATTGCCGTTAATCAGTCGTTAATGTATTGGAAAACATATAATGATCCATTTATTAACCATTAATGTGCCATTATAACCGCTTTTTTTCCTCGTCGTCGAGGATTTGGACGGTGTTGTCTTGCCAGACGAGTTGTCCGTTGCGGATAGTGGCAAGAGGGAAAGTACATTCTTTGGCAGGGCGCACCTCCCGAAGGAGTTGCCACTCCTTATTATATATGTGTGCGCACGAGGAGCAGACCGGTGCGCAGACGGTTTGCACTACGAGAATACTGTCACCATAGTTGAGAACCTCGATGTAGCAACTGTCAGCCATACGGAGGCGGCTGTAGCAGGCAGATTCTTCCTCTACAACGGGACTTCCGCCCAGCGCAGTGGCATCGGTAATCCATTGCTTGATAAGGTCGGTTTGCGCCTGTACGAACAGGACGGGCAAACTGCATAGTATGGTAAAGAGAATTTTTTTCATATTCTTATTGTAGCATCACCACAGCGTATGCGGCAATACCTTCTTCGCGACCAACAAAACCGAGGTGTTCGGTAGTGGTGGCTTTGATAGAGACGGCATCGGTGTCCACCCCCATCACTTCGGCGAGGCACTGCTGCATAGCGGGAATATACGGATTGAGTTTAGGCGCCTGCGCACAGATGGTACAATCGCAGTTGCCCAACTCGTAGCCCTTGGTACGTATCATCTCCATTGTGCGGCGAAGCAGAACCTTGGAATCAATGCCCTCATATTCGTTGCCCTTGGTATCAGGGAAATGGTAGCCGATGTCGCGCATATTGGCGGCACCAAGCAGGGCATCGCAGAGCGCATGAATCAGCACATCGGCGTCCGAATGACCGAGCAAGCCGCGCTCCGAGGGAATATCAATTCCCCCCAACCACAATTTGCGATTGGGGGCGAACTGATGTACATCATATCCGAAACCGATTCTCATTGATTTAGATGAGAGTTGAGTGTTTAGAGCAGTTGGGGAGTAGGAAGTTTATAGTTTTGACGTTTCTGTTCAATACCCATACACTTCACTCTACACGTTCAACTTATTTGCGGTTGTTTACGAGGTCTTTGATACCGGCGAGGTCGAAACCGAGCGTGAAACGCATAGTCTGGTCAAGCGGGTTGGAGGCTGCCAGACCGATGCAGTAGGCTACGTCCAGCGAGAAGATACTGAGGTGGAAACCGGCACCTGCGGTGAGGTAGTTTCGGTTACCTTTGTAGTAGTTTTCGTAACTATAACCGAAACGCGCAAAGAACTGCTTGTTGTAGGAGTACTCAAGACCTGCACCCCAACGCACTTCGCGGAACTCTTCGAGTGCACCACCCGGCGCATCGGCAAACGATTGGAAGATACCCTTGACGGAAGACAGGGCGGAGTAACCCTCTTGCGTCCACGTGCCACTCTCGTCGTCTGCATACTTCGACTTACGCGACGGAACCATCAACTTGTCTGCCTGTACACCAAAAGTGAGGCTGTTATACTTATCGAAAGGCAACTCGTAGTTGACACCGATACGCATAGTGGCCGGGATAAAGTTCTTGGTGATTTTGTCATAAGTCATCTTTCCACCGAGGTTTTGCAGCGCAAAACCGAGCGAGAAATAACTGGTTCCCATCGGCAACTCGATAGGCTGGTGGTAGTAGAGCGAAACATCTGCCGCCATAGTCCAAGCGGGGTACATCTCACCTGCCGTAGTGGTGGAAGTGTTGTATCCGTTGTTGAGGTCGGAGTACATAAAACGCAACGCTACCGCCATACTGACATACTCGTGCAACTTGCGGTAGTAGGAGAGATCGAGCGACCATTCGTTGGGCTGTACATCTTGAAGCACTGTACCATTGGCATCAGTCAGATTGACCGTACCTAGCGAGAAATAGGTGAACGAAGCCGCAATACCACCGGCAAGGTCTCCGAAATTGTAGTAACCGGCGATATGCGCCAGATCAATGTCGCTTACCAGTTTGCGCAACCACGGGGTGTAGTTGGCGGTAAGTCCGCCTGCGCTTTGCATATAGGCATATTTGGCAGGGTTCCAGTGGAGCGAGTTGAGGTCGGCATCGGTGGCTACACCTATATCGCCCATACCTGCGGAACGTGCATCGGGCGCAATGCTCAACGAAGGCATTGCGGTAATAAGCGGGTTCATTTGGTTTGTTTCACCGATAGTATAGTCCGCTGCTTGTGCGCTGATGGCAAAAAGGGTAACGGCTGCGAGGGATAAAAGAACTTTTTTCATTGTTGTTTATTGAAGAATGTGATTATATACTTATTTGATTTTTCTGATAAATACATCAAGAAATATGCTTCATAGGCTTGAGTTGTTTTTTTATTGTACGACTACGATTTTGCCCGATTTGGACGAGTAGCCGCTGTTTTCTGTTTTGATACGAATGTTGTACATATATAGTCCGGGGTAAAGCCCCATTTGAGACAGGTTGAGTTGTACTTGGTCGGGGTTCTTCTGCGATTGTTGCCACATCAGGCGTCCCGACATATCATATACATATATCTCCGTCTGTACGACCATATCGGGTTGGTCGTAATTGACCACCATATTAAGGACACCCGAAGCCTGCACAGGGTTGGGGTAGGTAACCACAGAGTAGATGTTCGGGTCTGCCCCTTTCTCTACGATGAAACTGAGCGAGGCGGTAGTGCTGTTATTGAGCAAGTCCCAAGCACGGAAAGTGAGGCTGTGTGCGCCCTCGGCGAGTTCCTGCATCAGGTAACTGACCTGACCTTTCTGGTAACTGCCGTCGGCAGAGGTAAAGAACTCGTTGAGCACATAGGTATGCGAGGCACTATTATCCACCACAAGCATCAAGTCGTGCCCAATACCCGTACCGACGGTGTTGATGCCATTCTCGTCCTCGATATCGGCAAAGAAACGCGGTGTCTCGTAGGTGGTGCCACCGTCCACGAAAGCAGGAGTATTGAGATAAAGCGAAATCTTCGGTCCGACTGTGTCTTTGGTAAAGACAGACCCTGTTCCGCCGATAATGAAATCTTCAAAATGCCCGACACCTTCGACCTTTTCCGTCGGATCGTAGGCATAATAGACAATACGCCCTTTGCCATAGTTGTAGCGGATGTCTTTCGGGGTCATAAACGTATAGGAGAAACGCCCGTTCTGCACGTCTGCCAATCCGCTGAACAGGGTGTTTGGGTAGTCGTTGTAGGTAACGGTTTGTTTCTTGTCGGCATTGCTTTCATCGTTGTCGCGGGTGGTAACACGCTGCATTTTGTCATAGACGGTGATGTTCACTTTGCCGTTGAACCACTCTGCCGTTTGTGCGTCCGAATCTTCGATATGTCCCTCAATCTGCTGAACATCCAAGGCGTGGAGTGTATCCACCTTTGTGGTGGTCATCACTTGATAATCGGTAGGATATGCCAAACGGAGTGCGGGGTCTCCAAGCAAGACATACGACATCTTGTTTTCGTCCGTACCCGTCATATTTTTGGCTACGGCGAGGGCTTTGCCGATGGTCATCTCATACGAATAGGGGTCTTTGTGTCCGAATAGGGTGTCGCAGAAATAGCGGTTGATATTGGCGTTCTGCGTGGCATAGACGGTTCGTCCAGCCGAGATGACACCGATGGCACCACCGTTAGGGTTGAGGACAGCCTCCTCGGCAGCACAGCGTTTGCCCGAGTCGAAATGGGCGAAACTGCAGGTTGCCAACATCCAGAGTGCCTGGTTGGAGTTGGTCATACTCTGTATGCTTTTGAGGTTCATCATACCCTCGTTGGTGATGGCATTGTAGCCGCCGTGCCCCGAGTAGTTCATATAGAGAGCCCCGTTCTTGAGCAGGTTATCCAACTTGTTTTTCGCCAGCGGGTAACTCTCGCCCGAGGCATCTGTTTCCTGCGGGTATGCATCAAGATAGATTTTGTTGACCACAAAGTCAGGGTTTTTGCGCCGTACACGCTCTGCGCCCTCTTCCGCTACACGGGTATGGAGGTTGTTGTCGCCGTCGTCGGCAAGGAAAATCAGTTGGTTTTTCCATTTGCCGAAACTGCTGTTCTCTATATAAGCGACCAACTTGTCCACCATCTGCTGTGCTTCGGCAAGTGTGTTTACCGGCAGACGCCCGACACCGATGTCCATACGTCCTTGTGTGTCGCTTTCGCCCTCGTTGTTGTCAAGAAAACCGAAATAGTCGTCGGAGGCGTATGCTTTGGTCTCCACGGTGGAGTTCTTGGCCTGGTAGGTGAGCAGAGTGTTTTGCCCGGATGTGGTAAGCAGTTTGCGGTTGTCGAATGTTCCATCTCCCATCAGCAGGAGCCAACTCGGTTTTTTGCTGCTGCCTGTGCCGCGGTCGTAGAGCATCTTCATCAGCCAGCGGTATGCCGTGGCATCGGGTGTGCCGCTGGAAAACTCATTATACACTTGTTGGTCGGTGGCAACCGCCCACGTGATACCCTGTTTGCGCTCATGGGCTTGTGCGAGACGGGTAGCCTCGGAAAGAAAATCCGCAGGGCAGATAATCACATAGTCGATATTCTTGAGCCGGTGCAGGTTCTGGTTGCCGACAGAGCCTATGACGGTGGGTGTCAGCCAGTCGGAGCCGTTGGTGTTAACCGCTACATACTCCTGTACCGCCGTCTCGTTGCTGCCGACAAAGGTGAGCGTACTGCCCGATAAGGTAGCAGGCACGCGTGTGATATTGGTTCGGTCAGTGATGTTCCAGACTTGGGTTTGTGCCGTGGCATTGCTGAGCGAATAGACAACGGGTGTAGCCGAACCATAGTTTGTGGGTGTACGGAACGGCATATAACTGCCCGTCATTGCCAAACGGCACGTAGCGGACAACTCGATATAGTTCAGGTAACCGGATGCTCCCGCTGCGGGGTTGGAGAAACTCAACACTACATTATGGGTATTGCCGGAGGCGGTATAATCACGGTTGAAGGTAGCCAATGTCCCTTTGGTGTAGAAATCGCTGACAGGAACAGAATCCAACTTAGCCGTATTGCTTGAGCCGTTCATACTCAGCGTGAAGCGCGAAGCGCGAGACGAGTATGCCGCCACCTCGCTGCGGATACGCACGGGGGAGGACGTTACCGTATTAGGTGTGGTGAAAGAGAATGTGCGATTTGGCGTGGTGGTAGAGAACAGTTCGCCATAGAACTCCCGTCCGCCGCCTTCTACGCCGCTTTCGCGGTCAAGCAGGTTAATCAAGTCCTGCTCGTGGATCTGATAGTTGATATAGGTATCCACTTGGGTGCCGTTGGTGCCGTCAAGGGAGGCTGTAATAGGCATACTATTCTGTGTACCCGCATTGTCGGTAAGGAAATAGTAGCCGTAATCGGAATACGGGTTGCAGGTGTGGATAAACTGTGTGCCGTTGTATTCCCACAAGGTGGTACCCTGTGCATAGAACAGGATATAGTCGCCGGTGCCGAAGACTCCGTCTGCGCCTTTCTCCATATAGAAGCCCACGGCAGGCAGGTCGTCAATCTTGGCTTTGTTGAAATTTTGCGTCAGCATTGCACCGCCGTATCCGTACACACGTACATTGGCGGGGTTGCTCAAACCCGCGGCTTGCAGTTCCTCGTAGGTCATACGGTAAACACCGCTTTTGCTAACACGGATTTTTACCCACGAACCGCTGCTCAATACGGATGATCCCGTGTAGGTATGCGTGATGGCAAGAGCGTAAACAGCAATGACTGACAGACAGAATATGGATAAGAGTCTTTTCATTTGATTTTGCAATAGAGTTTTTCTTCTTGGTTGGCTACAGCACGCAGTATTTCGTTGGTGCTGACAGTACGTGCGTCCATTTTTTGTTGTATATAAATCAAGTCGCCTTGGCGAATGGTCATCACTTCGCTGACGCGGTGTACAGCCTCATCGGGGCTGATAACCCATTCGCCGGTACGAATGGGAGTCTCTGTACCGTCGGTATGTACAAGGCTCCATTGATATTCCGTATCGGTGCCGAACTCGCCTACCGACAGCGAGAAATCGAACCCCGTGGCACGCAACCAACTATGTCGGTTGGTGCGGGCATTCTCCAATACGTCGTGTGCCACAAAGTCCGCCCCCGGTGCAACGGCATCGTAGTAACGGCAACCGAACCGCGCGGCGATGTTCTTGCCCAATCGGCAGACACGCAGAACGATACAGGGTGTGAACCGCAGGTCGTGCGTCCAATCGGGAACAAACATCGGTTTACGACCATTTAGCAACGAAGAATCGCCTTTCAGCACCATTTCCGTATGCCCGTCTATATATGCAAAACCGATGATTTTCATACGTTGCCCAAATGAACCAATTTGCGGACAAAGTTACGATTTTTTTTCAAAATATACAAACAGGCACAAACATTTGTACCTTTTTTCATAAAGAATGTCACCTGTTTGAGAATGGGGCGCAGGCAGAAAGTGGATAATTTATGCATAAAGATATTGCATATCCTGCATAAAAACGAGGCTTAAAAGCCTAATAAAAACGTTTTCTTTCTACGTCCTTTCTACGTCTTTTCTACGTCTTTTCTACGTAATTGGTATTATGAAGTACACAAATGTATATATTGTATATTTCTTGCATATATATTTTCGAATTACGCATAACTGCCGGCGGCAAGGAAAAGGAGACCGATGACAATACCGATCAGGCACAGCACTTTCTTCCACGGATCTTTTTCTTTGAGTACCAGAATGCCGTACAGGAACGGAATGATCGTGCCGCCGCGGCGGATGGTGGAGACTACCGAGATGAGGGATTGGGTATCGCTCAGCGCAAGCATATAGACATAGTCGCTCAGTACCAGAAATATGGATATTCCTGCAATCGCCCACGTCCATCGGAAAGCCGCTGCCGTTGAACCGGCTGTATGGCTGAAGTAGCGTTTGCGGTTGATGAGCAGTGTGGCAACACACATTATAAGTGCCTGATAGAAAGTGTAATAAACCTGCACGGCATTATGGTCGAACCTGCGCATCATATACTTGTCGTATAGCCCGCTGGCGGAACCGATCAGTATCGCCAATAGCAGACAAACATAGTATTTGCGCCGACTCTTGGGGGTATGAATATCGCCTTTCCCCGCACGGTGTTCCACTAATGAGAAAGCAAAAATGCTGCCCAATGCGCATACTACGCCTGCCCATTGCCAGCCGTTGAGCCGCTCCCCGAAGAGGAACATGGCACCGATAAGCGTCCACATCGGGCGGGTCGCCTGCATAGGCGATACCACGGATATGGGCAGATACTTGATAGCCACGTAGGCGCATACCCACGAACTGAGAACGATACACGATTTGAGCATAATAAGCAGGTGCGCCGTCAGCCCCACACGCGGCACAAAGAACAATGTGTCTGCCATCATATCGGGGCAGCAACGCGACAGCAATAGCGGTACAGCCAAGATACCGGAGGAAATAAGCAAACTGATACTCAGTACATCCGGTACACTATTGTCGCACAAGGAACGTTTCTTGCTGATGTCATAGAAGCCCAGACACAGGGCGGACAATATGGCGAGAATAACCCACATTTTAATTATGAATTATGAATTATGAATTATGAATTACGCATTACATATTATGCCTCTCCCCCTTTGAAGGGGGAGACGGAGGGGGGCTCTGCATTGAGAAATATCTGATACCCCACTTCGCAGTTCATACAGCGGCTTGACTGGCAATAGTTTTGATACAGGTGTATCAGTGCTTGCGTGTCGGCGGCAGAGTGCACCTCTTGTCCGAGCAAGCGCCATTGACGGATAATACTATTGTTTTCAGGGGCAATCTGCTCCATTAGCAACAGGGCTTTGTCAATTGCGGTGCTATCCTTATGCGCGAGCGCATACGCATATTTGTAAGGTATCACGCTGTTGATAAGCAGAATATCTATTGAACTGCGTCCGATAGGGGATGGAAAAGCAAGTTTGTTGGGCGTATCTTCTTCGGCGGGATGGAGTGTTAGAAGCGATACCAACTGCTCCAAACCGCTTTCGTCCATCAGTCGGGAGAATAGAAACTCCGACTGGTGTATCAGTTGGGCGAACTGTCGGATACGCACTTCGGGAAACGCTTGCGGGCGCATTCGGGCTTTTTTCCACAGGTAGCCGTCTATCGGAGTGAGGGAGAATTTCTTTTGCAGAAACAGGTACTCGCGCAGGAGACGCTGTTCCTCGTCGGTCTGTGCAGTTGCTGCGGTCAGCAGACCAGACTGCCCGAGCAGGATGGCGGTCAGTTGGAACAGGCTGTTGCGGTGTTTCTGCAGATACGCGAGCGGTGTCTGTATTGCCATCGTCTCGAATGGAATACCGTTGGTATGAAAACCGAAATTGTGTGCCAGTGTGATATAAAAAGCGTGTTCCCAACTGTTGTGAGTGATACCTAACAGCCGCTGTATCGATTGTTGCTTGCAGTCCAAACGCTTGTGCAGCAATGTTTTGCGCCATCCATCGGTGAGCATCGACGGGTCTTGGAGCAGCCGTTTGCCGCACTCTATCACGCTCTCGGCGGAGTCCATACGTTGCGCTGCACGGATAAGCCCGGTCAGGTAGTCTTGGTTGTCGGGATAGCGCAGTTCGCATTGGCAGATGGCTTCGCCTTGCGAGTTATATACACGTTTGTCGGCTTGGCGCACCACGTGCAGAACCACAGAGTCATAAGCCTTATCCAAATGGTGGCGGTGTTTGTACCAGTCGGAGGAGGTCAGATGTATCTCCACGTTGCCGAACCACTCTTGTCCGCCTATGCGCAGGTGCACATCGGCGAAGTCGGGACCGGCATCCGTATTGTGCCGCCCGACGGAGAGAATCTCTATCGGTTTGCCATCGGTGTCAGTCTGCGGGAATGATGCCCACAAACGGTTTTGCCAGATGTAATGCAGTAATATCTCGGGGAATGAACTGTTCATTTAGCCTGCAAAATTACTGCTTTTTTTGTGTATATGCAAAAAAAGCACTACCTTTGCAGGGCAACCGCACCAAAATCGGATGATAGGTCGGAGCAGGGTCATACCGGATAATCTCTATGCCGATAGTTTTTTGCATTCTTTATATGGACATATTCTCCAAAATTATGCAAAGTATGCAGTTCCTATGTCTCATAATACCAATTACGGCAACGAGACGGCAACGAGACGGCAACGAGATAGGATTTCTTGCGGTGCTTTTATCCGCTTTATCCACTATATCTGTTGCATAAAGCGGATAGATTTTGCTTTTATGCGGTTGCCATGCTACCTTTGCATATATATAATAATTTAGAGGATACAATGGGGAGTGATAATTTATAAAAAAACAAGTGTTCTTGGAATGAAAAAACATTATTTGCATTACCTCGGCGAGGTAATGATGCATCAGTGGAATGATGCAGCGTTGACGGATTACGGGGAGGAGAAAACCTACACATTTGGAGATTTGGCAGTGGAGATGGAGCGTTTGCATGTGTTGTTTCGTCAGTTGGGAATTAACGAGGGGGATAAAGTGGCTATTGCCGGGCGCAACTGCGCCAATTGGGTAGTGGCATATTTGGCGGTAGCGTCATATCGTGGTGTACTGGTTACTATCTTGCAGGACTTCAAGGCGGAAGATATAGCCAAACTGCTGCTACATTCCGATGCCAAAGCCCTCTTTGTCGGACCGTATGTCTGGCGTGAGTTGCAGCAGCAACCGTTGGAACAATTGTCAGCGGTTATCTCATTGGCGGATTTCTCAGTAGTACGTGCCAAAGAAGGCGTACAGGTGCCTGCCAAAGAGGTCATTGATGCAGAGATGAAAGCCCTTTATCCGCACGGAATGCAATCGTCGGACGTGCATTATGATGTAAATCCGGACGATTTGGCGCTTATCAACTATACCAGCGGCAGTACAGGCTCGCCCAAGGGTGTGATGCTCAACGGGCGTTCGCTGAGCAACAACGTGGAGGCGGCTATGCAGATCCTTCCCGTCGAACCGGGGCAGCGGATCGTCTCTATGCTTCCGTTGGCGCATATGTTCGGGCAGTTGGCGGATTTTCTCTATCCGCTGTGTGCCGGCACCCATATCTATTATCTCACCAAGTCGCCCACGCCGAGTATCCTGCTGCGTGCCATGGCGGATGTCAAGCCCTATATGGTGGCTACCGTGCCGCTCGTGATAGAGAAGATACACAAACAGAAACTCGATCCGCTGTTGAGCAAGAAAATACTGAAAGTGTGCTGGTACACACCGGTGGTGATGAATATTGTGCGAAACCATGTGCGCAAGGCTCTGGTAAAAGCCTTCGGCGGGCAGGTGCGTTATTTTCTTTGCGGCGGGGCGGCAATGAACCCGCTGGTGGAGAAATGCCTGTTGGACGTCCATTTCCCACTCTCTATCGGATACGGTATGACCGAGTGCGGACCGCTGGTGGCTGGCAATCCGCCCAAGTATTTCAAGCGTCGCAGTTGCGGTGTACCTGTGCCGAATATGGAGGCGAAGATAGACAACCCGGATGCCAAGGGGGAGGGGGAGATACTTGTGCGCGGTGAGAATGTGATGCTCGGTTATTACAAAAACGAGGTGGCTACCCGTGCGGCGTTCACCGAAGACGGTTGGATGCGCACCGGCGACCTCGGCTACATCGACAAACGCAAGAATATCTATATCCGCGGGCGCAACAAAACGATGATTCTAGGGGCTTCGGGGCAGAATATCTATCCCGAGGAGATCGAGGACAAACTCAACGTGCAAGAGGGCGTAAGCGAGTCTGTCATAGTGGAGCGTGAGGGGCGTCTGGTGGCTTTGATCTTCCCCGACGAGCAGACCAGCAAGCGCTTGTCGGTAGAGGAGTTGCAGCAACTGATGCGCGAGAACATCAAGAAACTCAACAAACTCATCCCCGGTTACAGCCGTGTAAGCGACATCGAAATCAAGCAGGAACCCTTTGAGAAAACCCCTAAAAAGTCCATCAAACGCTTCCTGTACAAGTGATATAAACAAATGATTTCTCGTCTGTGTTTGTATTCTGGCACAAGACAAGGGAACTAATGATAAAAGAAACGTGCCTAAAACAGTCTGTCCGAACTCGTGCAGGCAGTTTTAGGCTTTTTGATAGAGGTTATCTCTTTTTTCCTTTTTGTTTGTATATCTCCCCAAATTATTGTACCTTTGCAGCATTGGAATAGGAGGGTAGTATTTGGTAGGAAATAATAAATGGAGAATTATGCTGAAGTTTGCAGATTACGATATTGTTTTTCAGGAGGTGCCGGACGAGACAACGCTGGCACTCAATTTGTCGAATTGCCCCCATCGCTGCGAGGGCTGCCATAGTCCGCAACTGCGGGAAGACATCGGCACACCGCTGACACCGGATTCGTTGGATGCTCTGTTGGCAATTTATCCGTATGTAACGTGTGTGGGACTGATGGGCGGAGACGGCGACCGGAATACATTGTTGGAGATGGCACACTATATCCGCTCTATAGGCAAAAAAGTGGCATGGTACACAGGGAGCGATGTCTTGCCGGCAGATTTCCCTGTTCCCGATTTCGATTTTATCAAAGTAGGGTCGTATGTTGCGGCTCTTGGCGGATTGAAATCACCTACAACCAATCAGCATTTCTACCGCATAGATAATGGGGAAATGATAGACGAAACCTATCGTTTTCAGCGTAAGTAAAATAAAAAAGCAGGCGAGCAGCCTGCTTTTTTATTGATTATTTTTGCTCATTGTGCGGCAAACATCGCAGTGTCCGCAGGCGGGTGCATCGTTCTCGCCGAAATAGCCTAACAGCAGTTGCTCGCGGCAGAATTGTGTTTGCTCGGCATACTCCACCATAGCTTTCAGGCGGGTGGAGTAGCGGTGCTGCCGCTCGTCATATACCTTGGGGGAGAGATAAATTTCCGCTTGTCTGTCGCGCAGGGGAGTAAAACCACAGGCTATGGTGCGAGGCAGGTAAGTGATAATTCCGCGTTGCGCAAGGCTTACCAACAGGTCGTGAAAGGCTTTTTTACCACCATAGGAAGCGGAAAGGGCTTCTTCATCAATATATTGGAAATCCGTGAAAATACCTGTATATTTGCGCATCATATAATCCAACAGACGCACTTGCTCGTGATTGAGTGTATAGTTTGCCAGTTCGGCAGGCGAATGGCGAATCAGTATGCGAGTGGAAATCTCCCGTGCTTCCTCAAAATCAATATAACCGGCTTGCGATAGCAGATGTAGTGCGGAGTAGGTTTGTAGAACGGGCAGGCGCATTACTTGGCAGAGTTGGTCAATATGGAGCGCATAGGTATGTCCCTCGCCGCAACCGAGAGCAATTTGTAGGAAATCGCAAGTCTTGTTATAGACCGTTTCAATAAAGTCTTTTGGTGGAAAATTGTCTCCGATACGCTTGCGGGCTTTGGTCTTGTCGGTCGGATTATAGAGCAATACAGCAAAAGCCGTTTTGCCATCTCGTCCTGCACGTCCCGCCTCCTGGTAGTATGCTTCGAGGGTGTCTGGCAGGTCGTGGTGGATAACCAATCGTACATCGGGTTTGTCTATTCCCATACCGAAAGCATTGGTACACACCATTATGCGGATGCCGTCTAGTTCATTGTTCTTTGTTCCACGCTCTCGTTCGGAATACGCTTTCCACGCTTTTTGTTTGGCACTACGTTCCCCTGTGGTCAGCCCTGCATGGTAGAAATCGGCGGAAAGCCCCTGCTCCTGTAACCATGCGGCTAACTCCTGCGCCCGCTTGCGGTTGCGCACATAGATAATGGACGAGCCCGGTACACGGCTGAGAATATGCAATATCTGTTCGTCTTTCTTTTCGGTGTAACGCACTATGTACTGCAGATTCTCACGATGGAAACTCTTTTTGAATACGTTTTTTTCCTTGAACCCGAGTCGTTCTTGTATGTCGTCCACTACATCGGGTGTAGCAGTAGCGGTAAGGGCAAGAACGGGTACTTGCGGAAACAGTTGGCGAATATCCGCAATACGCAGGTAAGAGGGACGAAAATCATAGCCCCACTGACTGATACAATGGGCTTCGTCGATGGCAATCAAACAGATGGGGAGGTTCTGCAAGCGTTTGCGAAACTCCTCACTCTCCAACCGCTCAGGCGACACGTAGAGAAAATGGTACGGCCCGAAAAGACAGTTGTCAAGGGCAATTTTCTGTTGCTCGTAAGTCATTCCCGTGTAGATGGCAGCAGCGCGGATACCGCGTTGGTAGAGGTTCTCCACCTGGTCTTTCATCAGCGCAATGAGTGGTGTAACCACCAAGCACAATCCTTGTCCTTCTTCTGCATAGTGTGTGGTGCATTGTGCATTGTGCATTGCCATCATCATAGTAGGCACTTGGAAACAGAGACTTTTTCCTCCTCCGGTCGGCATCAGTGCCAGTGTGTCGCGTCCTGCCAAGACAGAATCAATAATCTCCGCCTGTAGTGGGCGAAAATTGTCATAGTGCCAGTATCGTTGCAGAACTTCGCGTGGAGTCATATTTATTGAGCAATATGTTGGTAGCAGCCGGCATCGGGGCGGAGCGAGTCGAGACTTACACGGGGAACACCCAGGCGGTCGGTCGGGTAGGAGAGAGCAGTTAGGGAGTCGGCTATGCCGAGAGCGGGCGAAAGGGAATCGAGTTGGAAATCGTAGTAGCGGTAGCCGTCTCGGGAATAGAAGTCATTGCGGAACACCTGCACACTATCGTCTTCCTGCCAATAGACATTGCGGGATGCATTCGGGAGAGAAAGAGTATCCGTTTTGAGGTAGTTGCCGAGGAATGTACCCGGATAATAGCGGGACAGCGGGGTGGCTACCACCAACTGGTTGCGGCGGACACCCGTGATGATGGAATTAAGGAATGAGGCGGTAGTGGGACATTCCTTATTGAGATTGTTGATATAGACCGCCGCCAAGTCCTGACGTGTGGTATTTTGCACATTGATGTTTCCGTTGTTGAAATAGGAAGCGATGGTGGTATGTACAAATTGTTGCTCGCCGCCGGAGAGATAGACGCAATAAGAGGCGCAGTTGCTGATTTCGGTGTTGGCAATAGTTGCATTAATATGCTGAAGGACAATCCCGTAGAGGGTATGGTTGTGTATGCGGCAGCCGGTCATTGTGAGAGTGGGGAGGTCTTTTTCGCGCTCGCTCTGCACATACAAACCGATGTTACCGCTCAGGATATTTACATAGTTGAGGCGATAGGTGGCAGCGGGCGCATCGGCATAGTTAATAAGGTAGAAACCATCCCATTGCCCGGCAGCGTGAATATATGGCACGCTGTCCCACAGGCGGTCTCGGCGGTCTCCTCGTATGAGGACAGGTTGCTCCAATGTACCTTGTGCATCCACATCGCCCAAAGCCCAGAGAGAGGCACCATTATGGAAATAGATCTGCGTGCCGGCAGGTAGGGTCAGTTTGCCGCCAACCAAGACTGTATCATATAGGAGATAAGGCTTGTCGGCATTGAATACGGCATCGCGTGCAAACTCGGTGCGCCGTTTGGAGGTACGAATGATGTGTACATCTTGCCCATAGGCTTCGAGAAACACGTGTTGCACCTTGCCATTGACGGCAAAGCAGAGCGAGTCGCGCAATAGGACGGGTGAGTTTTGGTTCTGCGGATCGACATATACACGCACAAATACATAGAGACTGTCGCCGCCGTTGAGTTGATAGTCGGTGATATTGGAAAGGGTTGGTTCTCCATCGACATTGGCACGGAAATACTGCCCATTTTGCATCCATATTTTGCTGATAGAAAGAGCATTTCGGTTGTCATTATGCACCATCAAGCGCAACGTGGAACTGCCAATAGTGGAAAAGACAGTGTCAAACTGCAGGGTATCTTTGGAGAACGTAAGCCGCAAAGCGGGATCGTCCGATACCACAGACTCGCGGCAACCGACCAATAAACAGAGTATAGCAAAAATGTAAAATATGCGTTTCATTGATTAAAATATATTGTATGTCAAACACTGCTCAACCGAAGCCTATCCTATGCGCATCCTATGCTTATCCTCCTTACTTTTTAATGATGTTTTTATAGAGAAAAAGGCACAGATTTATTAAGATATTTTTATTCAAAATTGAAGGTGAGGACGATGGCACGATTCAGCAGTTTGTCGATGGCACGGGTGTAAAACTCGTCCTCTTTGGGCAGTTCGTTGCGTCCGTCCACGGGGGCGAGTTGGTTGGCAAAGCCGATGCGGTAGGTGATTTCGGGACACCATTTGAACCATTGGAAATAGAGGTCGCAGCCGAAACCGACTTCTACGAAATAGTCCCAACCTTTGAGCAAAACAGGTTTCTCACGGTCGAGGCTGACATTGTATGCTGCACCACCGCCGCCGATGAGGTAGGGGCGATAGTTGCCCTCGCGCTCGGCAGCCCATTTGAGATAGAGAGGGATAGTGAGCGGGATAGCCAGAACCTCTGTCTTTTGGCTTTTGTTGAGCGGGAAAGTATTGCCCGACTCGTTGGTGTAGGAGATAGTACGCGATGAGAACTGCATACCCGGCGTGAAACGCAGGCTGAGATGGCGCGAGAGACGCAGGTCGGTAATGAATCCTACCGAGAAGCCGGGCATCATACTGCTGACGCGGGCATGGTAGATTTCGCCATTGATGTCCAGTTGCGAGTCGGTAACACCAAAACTCATAAAATTGATACCTAATGAGAAACCAAAATGCACAAGGCGGTCGTCTACATAGGGGCGGTTCTGCGCACGGAGTGGGGTAGAAAGGACTATCCCCAGCAGCACACTATATAATATGGTACGTTTCATATTTGTATCCGTTTTAGTCTAATATCCAACAGCCGTAGGCTATCTAAAACTCTACTCCTCAATACTGCCTTGCTCGTAATTCATACTATCATCGGGCGGAAAGTCTCCGTTGCGCTGGTCGCGCCCTGTGCCGCTGCCGAAATTGTAGGTGAGAGTAAGGCTGACGGTGCGGGAGTGCCAGCGGTTCTCCTGATTTTGCCAGAACCCGTCGCCCCATGTGGTGTTGCGGCGTGCGCGGGAGTCGAGAATATCGCGGACGTTGAACGCCAGAACGAGTTTGCGGTTGAGGAACGATTTGCGCAGCCCGAGGTCGATAGAATAACTGTGCGTGGTCGTACCCTGTGCCACGACGCGCGGACTGCGGTAACGGGCGGAGAGTTGTCCGGAGAAAGTCTTGGTGAACATAAACTGCGCATTGATGCGGGCAGACCAAGCCAGGATATTCTGTGCGGGAAGGGTAACATCTATTTCTTCGCCATTGACAAAATCGTGATATGCGCCTTCAGTAATGGTGTTCCAATAGAGGTTCGCGCTGGTGGTGAGTTGAAGAATGTCTTTGAAAAGGCGGTTCTTGGCGACGATTTCTGCACCGAGGTCTTGCCGTTTTGCGACGTTGATAAAGGTGTTCTTCATCACATCTCCGCTCATGTACTTGACATTCTGCACAATACCATCGCGATACCGCCAGAAAAGCCCTGCCGAGAGGGTGTGCCGCTCCCATGTCTTGAGGTAGTTGAGTTCCAATGACGATGAATAAGCGGGCAGCAGATCGGGGTTACCATACGAGATATTGGTCGAGTCGCTGAAATCCATACGCGGGTTGAGTTGTCCCCCCCATGGACGGTTGACACGGCGGGTGTAGTTGAGTTGCAACTCGTGTCCGTGTCCGAAATCGTAGGAGAGGTAGGCGGATGGGAATAGTTGGAAATAAGCCGTATCGCGTTTGTTTTCTTTCTGCGCGTAGGCATCCTGCTCGGTGCCGCTGTTGTCCTTGTAGTAGGATTCGAGGTGGCGGCGGTAGTACTCGCCGCGAAGCCCTACCTGTAGGGACAGTTTGTCCCGGAAACGGTTGCCATAGGTGATATAGAGGGCATAGTTTTCGGTGCGCCCCTCGAAACGCGTGTAGTAGTTGTAGAGTTCCTGTGTGCGCAGGTGGTCGTTGTAAGCGCGGGCATTGGAGTGGTTCCACGTGATAGTGGTTTTCATACCTGCTTCGAGACGCGAAGACATAGTCGGCTTCCACTCATAATCGACCGCAAGGTCGGCGGATTGGTCGCGGTTGTAATTATCCTGTTCCTGACGGGTGGTGTCGGCGTTCTCGTGCTGGGTGTATAGTGTCTCCTGATTCCATGTGAAATGGTTGTACTGCGCCGTTACGATGACCTGGTGCTTGTCCTGCTTGTAGGTGTAGTCCACTTGCGCCTGCCCGCCCGGGTGCCAGCCGGTGCCGTCTTGGGTGCGGTCGTAGAAACGGAGTGTGTCGCCCGTAGCATAGTCGGTAAGCAGGTAAAGGCTCATATTGCGGTTATGTTCACGTAAAGCCTTGGGGTCGGACACCATACCGAAGCCCGATACGCCTATCGATGAGTGTTCGCCTGCGCGTATGTTCAGCCCTGCGCGGAGGAACATTCCACTGCCGATATTGTTGTTCTGTCCGTTTTTGAGGAGGTGTGAAATTTTATCCGCAGCGGGAATGGCGGCGGTGTCTTTCTGTCCTGTGCCGTTGATATTCAGTCGTTCTGTGTTGCTCCCGCCATTTGAAGTACGGATACGGTAGCCCGCATTGACATAACCGTCCACTATGTCTTTGGAGAAATTGAGATTGAAGCCCACGTTGCCTCCGGGTGGAACATTCCATGGTTTAGCCAAACCGTATTCGATACCCGCGGTAATGCTGCCGTAGTAGCCCGCCTTGCGGTCTTCTTTCATCACTAGATTGATGATACCTGCTGTACCTTCGGGCGAGTATTTGGCACTCGGATTGGTGATGAGTTCGATCTGTTTGATACTCTCGGCGGGCATCTGGCGCAAGATGTCGGCACGGTTGTCGCTGTTCAGTCCGGCGGGCTTGCCGTTGATCCAAATCTCGACGTCTTCGCTGTTGCGAAGCGAGATATTGCCCTCCTGATCCACATCTACGGAAGGTATATTTTCCAGTACCTCTGATACGTTAGCACCTGCGGACATCACGTTTTGATCAACGGTAAATACTTTCTTGTCGAGTTCGAAACGCATGGTCGAACCCTGTCCGACGACCTCCACTTCCTGCAGTGCTTGTGTGTCTTCGCCAAGCAGAATTGTGCCAAGGTTGAGCGTTTTTCCTTTGATAGTCAGTGTTTTGCGATACTCCCGATACCCCATAAAACGAACCACCAGCGTATATTCACCGTTACCGATATGCTCTATGCGGAAACGTCCGTCGGTGTCCGTCACGGTGCCGCCTGCGGGGACGCTCTCGCCGGACTTGGTGAGACTGACGTTGGCAAAGTCAATAGCCTCGCGCGTGGCATTGTCCGCCACACGCCCCGTAATGGTGCAATCCGCCCATACCGTAACGGTTGCCAACAAAATCAATATGGTGCTAATGACTTTCTGCATATTTGTGATTTATAGTCTCCTATGCCCCTTGGGCAAGAAAAATCGGAAAAAATGAAAGGAAAAGAAAAATTAATGGTAGATTGATGGATAATTATATATTCTTCAAAAACGAATAATTAACGAATAATAATATGTTCATTAACGTTCCGTTTCCTTTATAATCCACGCCACGGCTTCTTCGTAGCAGCGGGTGCCGATACCCATAATCGTGTGCGCACATACATCGGTCAGCAGACTTATCTGTCGGAACGGCTCACGTTGCCGAATATCCGATATATGTACCTCTACTACAGGTACTTCTGCCATTGCTACCGCATCGCGTAACGCTACACTGGTGTGTGTGTATCCGCCTGCGTTCAGTACGATGCCATCACACGGCAACCCATTGTGCATTCTGCATTGTGCATTGTGCATTGCATACCTCTGCACCCAATCAATCAACTCCCCCTCGTGGTTGCTTTGCAGGTAGGTGAACCGTACATCGGGGTTGTGCCGTTGGAGACCGACCATAATCTGCTCCATCGACTTTGTCCCATAAATACTTGACTCCCGCCGCCCTAACATATTCAGGTTCGGACCGTTTAATATGACAATATGTTTGCTCAATTACGAATGAAGAATTGTGAATTAAATTAAATCATTATGCATTACGCATTGTGAATTATCTCGCCCCGTTGACCACGAGCAGGAACTCGTCGTTGTCATCGGTGCGCTCCATATAACTCTTCAGTTTCTCCATTGCCTCGATACTGTTCATATCGCTCAACTGCTTGCGTATCTGCCACATACGGCTCAGTACATCGGGCGGAAGGAGCAGATCGTCGCGGCGGGTGCTGGATGCGGGTATATCCACTGCGGGGAATATACGTTTGTTGGCAAGTTTGCGGTCAAGTTGCAATTCCATATTACCCGTACCCTTGAATTCCTCAAAAATCAGGTCGTCCATCTTGCTGCCGGTCTCGGTGAGTGCCGTGGCAATGATAGTCAGACTACCTCCGTTTTCAATGTTTCGCGCTGCGCCGAAGAAACGTTTGGGTTTGTGCAAAGCCTGTGCTTCCACGCCGCCTGACAGCACCTTTCCGCTTGAGGGGGCTACCGTATTGTAGGCGCGTGCAAGGCGGGTAATCGAATCCAGCAGGATGACTACATCATGTCCGCTTTCTACCAAACGTTTGGCTTTCTCGTGAACGATATTCGCCACTTTGACATGGTTCTCGGCGGGTTCGTCAAAGGTCGAGGCTATCACCTCCGCATTCACTGAACGTGCCATATCCGTTACCTCCTCGGGACGCTCGTCAATGAGCAGCACAATCATATAAACTTCGGGGTGGTTGGCTGCAATGGCATTGGCTATCTGCTTGAGCAGCACCGTCTTACCGGTCTTCGGCTGTGCCACAATCAATCCGCGCTGACCTTTGCCGATAGGCGCAAACAGGTCAATGATACGTACCGACAACGGGTCGGACTTGTCGCCTTTGCAGAGTTTGAATTTCTCATCGGGGAAGAGCGGTGTCAGATTCTCGAATGCCACACGTTGTTTGGCTTTTTCGGGTTCCAAACCGTTGATGCGTATTACCTTGTCCATCGGGAAATACTTGTCGGGGTCTCGGTTCACGCGAATGGTGCACTCCACCGTGTCGCCCGGCTTGAGTCCGTAGTTGCGTATCTGCTCTTTGCTCACATATACATCATCGGGAGAGGGCAGGTAGTTGTAGTCCGCCGAGCGCAGGAAACCGTAGCCGTCTTGTGTACATTCCAGCGTACCCATGGCAATCACGTGTTCGCCGAGGTCAATCTGTACGCGCGGTTGGTTCTGCGGTTGTGGTGCGGGTTGCTGTATTTGTGCGGGACGATAAGCGGATTCGGTTTCTTCTGCAGGAGTTCCTTCTGTTTCCGGTTGTGTGGTATTCTCTTGTTGTCCGGTATCTTCGTTGCTCAACTCGGGGTGCAAACGCGCATATTCCGCGGCTTTCTCGGCAGCGATACGTGCCAGTTCCTCTTTGGTCTTGCGCCCGCGTTTCTTCTGGGATGCTGTCTCTGTTTGTGGCTTTGGGGCGGTTTCTGCGTTAGTCTCTGCGGGCTTTTCTGCAACGACCACTTGCTCGGTAGGTCGCTCGGCAATCACATTCTCCGCCGTTGCAAACAAATCACCTTCCACGGGGATTTGCTCTGCAGTTCCCCCTTCAGTGGGGGGCGGGGGAGTT
Source organism: Bacteroidales bacterium UBA6828 (assembly GCA_002452095.1). Taxonomy (GTDB): domain Bacteria; phylum Bacteroidota; class Bacteroidia; order Bacteroidales; family Paludibacteraceae; genus Colicola. Next base: position 26,245 of record DKEG01000005.1, read on the forward strand.
GTGGTCGGGGGAGTGTTCAGCGGTTTTCTGGCTTCTATTGCGCGTACCGTCTTGTTCTGTTTGTGATTGTTCTGCTTGAGTTGCTCTTGCATCTCGTCCAACTGGTCTTTTTCCGTCCCTACGGTAGCCACCACATTCTCGCTCTTCATACCGTTGGTGCTGACCTTGCTCACTTGCTTTACACCGCGTGTCCGAACCCGTGCCGCAGGCTGCTCGGTCGCAGGAGCAGCGTTGTCTGTGGCAGTTTCTGTAAGCCCCCTCTTTGAGGGGGTTGGGGGAGTCGGGGGAGTTGGGGGAGTCGGGGGCAGAGTAGAGTTTGTTGTCTTTTTTCTTGTTCTTTTTTCCGCTTTGGCATCTTCGCGGGCTTGTACTTCTTTGGCGCGGTTGTCAGCCTGCGCATCAAGAATGCCATAGCAGATTTCTCGTAGCGATTGGGTGCGTTTGGGTTTCAGCCCCATCGACACAGCAATCTCTCGTACCTCATCAAGCGTCATGCGCTCGAGTTCATTCAAATCGTATTGCATAAAATAATAAAAATGTATTCAGAAAAATCATAGTCGTGGAGAGAACCCCCACCAAATACGCTGCAAAAGTACTAAAAAAAAACGATATACGCAATACTCCGCCTTATTTTCCTACTCTGTATTTGTCAATAAGGAATATCTCCGCTCAAATCCCATTGTTTTTAAGATATTTTATTTACGGCAAAAAGACGGCAACGACACGGCAACGACACGGCAACGAGATTACTGTTTTTGCGGTGTTTACCACGCAGTCGACATCCATCTCTCGCCGGGGACGCGGACGCCCCGCCCGCGGTCATTTCGATGCGCAAATGTATGGAAACGACGCGTCCCGCGTCGTTATCGTCTCCTCCGAACTACCTATATATTGCTTTATGTCTTTTTGCCGGTACTTAAATGCGGTTTTTAGGACTTTTGTATTATTTTTCCATTGCTCTATTACTATTTTGATGCGGTTGCCCCGGCTTCTCTGCACGTTCACTCGGCCATTTCGCACAGTTTTATGCTATATTCCGTATTGTTCAGTAACTTTCTTCCGCATTGGGGAACGTACTGTTTTTTACGGCGGAGATGTATGCGCCCACAGCGGTCTTTACTTCATTGCCGAGTTCCGCAAAATGGCGGAGGAACTTCGGCTTGAAACCTTGGTTCAGTCCGAGCATATCGTGCAGAACCAATACTTGCCCGTCCGTTCCATTGCCGGCACCGATACCTATCACGGGGCAACTCACCTGTCGGGTTACTTCTGCCGCAAGGGCAGCGGGTATCTTTTCCAACACAATAGCGCAACACCCTGCTTCGTCCAATAGGCGGGCATCATGCACCAGTTTCTCTGCCTCTGCCTCGCCTTTCGCACGCAGCCCGTAGCCGCCGAACTGGTTTACCGACTGGGGAGTTAATCCCAGATGTCCCACTACGGGTACACCTGCCTGAACCGTGTGGCGTATAACGGGCAGCACTTCCTCGCCGCCTTCCAATTTCACAGCGTCCGCACCGCTCTCCTTAATCATACGGATAGCATTTCTTACTCCTTCTTCTTCGCTCACCTGGTAACTGCCAAAAGGCATATCAATCACCACCATCGCGCGTTTGGCGCCGCGTACCACACCGCGGGTGAGAAAAATCATCTCGTCCACCGTAATAGGCAGCGTGTATTGGTTGCCGCAGACGACATTGCTGGCACTGTCTCCCACCAGTATCATATCAATGCCCGCCTCGTCTATCAGCGAGGTGAGTGTAAAATCATAACTCGTGAGCATGGCGATTTTCTCGCCAGTTTCTTTCATTTTGCGCAACTGCGTAGTGGTTACGCGCGTAGTTTGTGTATGTACTGACATCTTTTTGTTAAAATAATGCAACTCGCAGATGATTATTTTTCCTTACCTTATGCCGTCAGGTCTATGATGTTCGTATGTGATTCGTATGTGATTCGTATGTGATTGGTATGTGATTAGGCGGTCTTTGCTTGTATTATAGCAGGTTAATACTTACCATTCATACCAAAGCCTGATGCCGGTTGTAAGGGTTTGCAAAATTACTGCTTTTTTTGTGTCTGTGCAAATAGATACGGAAATACCACTTGTTTTTATTTGTCGGTTTCCGCAAAAAGCAGTATCTTTGTACCCGATTATGCAAATAGCGTTTACAACAACATTACCAAAGAAAGGTTTTGCCCGTCTGGCGGCAGAACATAGTCTGTTTGTACCTCTTGAGAAAGCAGAGGTATTAGTTTCCACTTTTGATAAACCCGTTACGCGCGAGATGATTGTGTCTGCACCTAATTTGCGTCTGATTGCCAATTTCGGTGCGGGGTATAACAATATCGACCTTGATGCCTGCCGTGAACGGGGTATTCGGGTTACCAATACCCCGCATTCCGTTGTGGAACCGACTGCCGAATTGGCCTTTGCGCTGATGCTCGACGTCGCACGCCGAACCGTGGAGTTTGATAAGAATATGCGCCGTCGGAGCGGGGTGGAGTTTGGCGTGATGAACAATCTCAGCCACTCGCTCTATGGCAAAGTGTTGGGCATTGTTGGTATGGGACGTATCGGACAAGCCTTGGCACGCCGTGCCGTAGCAAGCGGAATGACGATTATTTACCACAACCGTCATCGTCTGCCTGAGGAGACAGAGCGGAAATACGGGGCAACTTATGTGTCGTTGGACGAACTGCTGCGTACTGCGGATGTTGTGTCGCTCAACCTGCCTTATACGCCCGAGGTGCATCACATAATCGGTTCTGCGGAGTTGCAAATGATGAAGCCGTCGGCTTACCTCGTCAATACCGCCCGCGGGGCACACGTGGACGAGGATGCTTTGGCAGAAGCGTTGCGCACAAGGCAGATTGCGGGTGCGGCATTGGACGTGTTTGAGCACGAACCGCAACTGCCGCCTACATTCCGTTGGCTGAATAATATCGTTCTTTCTCCCCATACGGGTACGGGTACATGGGAAGGTCGCCTTGCTATGTGCGAAGAGGTCTGCGACAATATCCTTGCCTTCGCCGCCGGCAATACCGACCAAATGAGTATAGTATTGTAAAGATATAAAAATGAAAGCGGTATGAGTAAATTAAGCAACAATCAGGGAAGGGGATACGAATATATCTGTTTGCATACGCTGTGTTCGGAGATAGGCAAAGTGCGTCCTGTGCAAATTGACCAAAATAGCAGTTATTTGTCAGCACAGCACGCATGGAATACACTTTCTGCAGAAGAACAGCAAACTTATACCACAAGTGCCAAAGCCGCAGTAAAGTCTGTTTTTGACTTGGAACCGCTTATGGTAGAACAGAGCACGGACGTGGTCGAATTATATATACAGGCTGATACAAAAGGAAAAGAGGGAGATGTGCGGGATATAATCGTACAGCGATCGGATATATCTTGGGAGATAGGCTTTTCTATCAAACATAACCATTTTGCCGTGAAACACAGCCGTCTGTCGCCCACTATTGATTTCGGAAAAATATGGTTTGGCAGTCCTTGTTCAGAAGCGTATTGGGCTGTAGTAAAACCCGTATTTGATTACTTGAAAGAAGAAAAAAGCAAGGGAACTTATTTTAGAAATATACCTGACAAAGAACAAAATGTGTATGTCCCAATTGTGCAAGCGTTTATAGACGAAATACAAAGACAATACAAAGTACACAAAGATATGCCTGCTAAAATGGTGGAATATCTATTGAGCAGGTATGATTTTTATAAAATAATCAGTATAGATACCCAACGACTGACCCCAATACAATCGTATAATCTGCACGGAACACTCAATAAATCGGCTCGTGTGGTTAAGCCTGCTATACAGGTGCCGATTACGGCTTTGCCTTCTCGGATTGTAAGTATCGGTTTTGTTCCAAACCGGCATAGTACAGCGGAATTGTATATGGATGGCGGATGGCAGTTTACATTCCGCATTCACAATGCAGAGGATATAGCCACACCGTCTATGAAATTTGACATACAAATAGTAGGTATGCCGACAACTGTTATAACCATTAACTGCCTATGGAACTGATTAGTTTGTTTTCAGGGGCAGGCGGATTGGATTTGGGGTTTGAAAAGGCAGGTTTTCATACTATTGTAGCCAATGAATACGACCGCAAGATATGTTCTACTTTCCGGGCTAATTTTCCTCAAACGCACCTGATAGAGGGAGATATACGTACGATTTCTTCGGAGCAATTTCCCCAGCGGGTGGCGGGTATTATCGGAGGTCCCCCATGCCAGTCATGGAGCGAGGCTGGAACACTGAAAGGAATAGAAGACGCACGCGGACAATTATTTTACGACTATATCCGCATACTCAATGCGGTGCAACCTTTGTTCTTTGTAGCGGAGAATGTGTCGGGAATGTTGGCAAAACGGCATAGTAGTGCAGTGAGTGGCTTTTTGCAGTTGTTTGACAAAGCAGGTTACGATGTCAATTTGCAGATGTTGAATGCAAATGACTACGATGTACCGGAAGACAGGAAACGTGTGTTCTATATCGGTTTTCGGAAGGATTTGCAAATACATGATTATCTCTATCCGACTCCGTTAGCACGGCATTTGGTTCTCAAAGATGCAATATGGGATTTGCGCGATACGGCTATTCCCGCCTTATCGGGGAATAAAACGAATGGGGAAAAATGTATAGTACCCAATCATGAGTATTATGTGGGGTCGTATTCTCCCATCTTTATGTCCCGCAATCGTGTGCGGCAATGGGATGAACCCGGTTTTACGGTACAGGCAAGTGGACGGCAATGCCAACTGCACCCACAGGCACCTGCAATGCAGAAAGTCGGAGAAAACAAGCATGTCTTTGTAGCAGGAAAAGAAAATCTGTATCGCCGTATGAGTGTACGTGAAGTGGCTCGTTTGCAAACTTTCCCTGATACCTATAAGTTCTTGTATGAGGATATAGATTATGGCTATAAAATGATAGGTAACGCTGTACCCGTTAATTTGGCATATTATGTAGCAAAGAGCATAGTTGCTTGCTTGGAACGGCATAGTGTTTGTATGTGTAGCAACAGAGCATAGAATAAAATAATTACAACAATGAATATCACAGACCGATTTCTGAAGTACGTCAGTTTCTGCACTACTTCGGACGAGGAGACGAATATGACCCCCTCTACACCGGGGCAGATGGAGTTCGCCGAGTACCTGAAAAACGAACTCCAAACCATTGGTATGCAGGATGTAACGCTCGACAAGAACGGCTACCTGATGGCTACCTTGCCCGCCACCGTGGACGGCAAACCCACTATCGGTTTTATTGCCCACATGGACACATCGCCTGACGCCAGCGGTAAGCACATCAAACCCCGCATTGTAAAAGACTACGACGGTGGAGATATTGTGCTCAACGAGGAAGAGAACATCGTTTTGGAGACGGCTAAATATCCGGAAATCCTCCGTTACAAGGGACAAGACATCATCGTCACCAACGGCAAGACGCTCCTCGGCGCGGACGACAAAGCGGGTATCGCAGAGATTGTCTCGGCGTGCGAGTACCTTATCCAACACCCCGAAATCAAACACGGCAAGATTCGTGTAGGCTTCACGCCCGACGAGGAAATCGGTCAGGGAGCCGACCACTTTGATGTCGCGAAGTTCGGCTGCGACTTTGCCTACACTATGGACGGCGGCACGATAGGCGAACTGGAGTTCGAGAACTTCAATGCCGCAAGTTGCAAGATACACGTGCATGGCGTCAACGTACACCCGGGCTACGGATACCACAAGATGCTCAACTCCATGCGCATTGCCTACCAGTTGGCTGTCATGCTGCCCCGCTGGGAGACCCCAGAGCATACGCAGGGCTACGAGGGCTTTTATCATCTCGTCGGTATGACCGGCACGGTGGAGGAGACCACCCTCAGTTACATCATACGCGACCACGACCGTGCCCGTTTCGAGAGCCGCAAACGCGAAATGGAGCACCTTGTGCGCAAGATAAACCGCGAGTACGGCGAGGGCACCGCAGAGATAGAACTGCGCGACCAGTACTATAATATGCGCGAAAAGGTGGAACCCGTGATGCACATCGTCACCCTTGTGGAAGAGGCGATGAAGGAAGTGGGTGTCACCCCGCATATCCAGCCTATCCGTGGCGGTACGGACGGCGCACGTCTGTCTTTCGAGGGGCTGCCCTGTCCCAACATCTTCGCCGGCGGTGAGAACTTCCACAGCCGCTTCGAGTATCTCCCTATCCCCTCCATGGAGAAAGCCATGCAAGTCATTCTCAAGATAGTAGAAAAGGCATAGGCGTTAGGTTATGGAGGAAAAAGGATATGTATATATACTGACCAATCCGAGTTTTCGGGAGGATTGGGTGAAGATTGGCAAGAGTGCACGCCCCGTAGATGTACGTTCCAAGGAACTGGACAATACCGCTGTGCCGTTGCCTTTTGAGATATATGCCACCATTCAGACGACCAAGTACGACTATGTGGAGAAATATATCCATAAGACCATTGACCGACTGACAGATTTGCGCATACGCCAAAACAGGGAGTTCTTCAATGTACAGCCGGCAGTTGCCTTGGATATATTCCGCGATATAGCCAACATGTTGGACGATGCCGTAATCACGGTATATAAGGACAACAAACCTATTGAGCAGCATACCGCCGAGAGCACGGACGCTTCCAATGAAGAACAGGTACATACGCCCAAGCGCGGGCGATTCAAGTTCAGTATGGTGGGCATACAAATAGGCGAGATGATTACCTTTGTGCCTACAGGTGTACAAGTGAAAGTGGCAAGTGACGATACCATTGAGTATGAGGGACGCATCTACAAACTGTCACCTTTCGTAGGTACATTTATGCCCGAAGACAAACGTACCCCATCAGGAGCATACCAAGGTGCCAAATACTTTTCATACAATGGAAGGATATTGGACGATATGCGCAGCGAGTTAGAGAATAAATAGACTATAAACCATTAAATTACAATACAATGTTAAAAGAAACACCTTTCACAGCGACCCATATTGCGTTGGGTGCGAAGATGGCAGAGTTTGCCGGTTTTAATATGCCTATCCAGTACCCGACGGGTATCAATCAGGAACATATCATTGTCCGTACGGGCGTGGGCGTGTTTGATGTCAGCCACATGGGCGAGTTCTGGGTAAAGGGTGAACGCGCCCTTGATTTTTTGCAGTATATCACCACCAATGATGTTGCCAAACTGGCAGCGGGCAAGGCACAATACACTTGTATGCCCAATGGCAAAGGCGGTATTGTGGATGACCTGATTATCTACAAATACTCCACCACCAAATATCTGCTCGTGGTCAATGCCGGCAATATCGACAAAGACTGGGCTTGGGTGAACAAGCAGAACACGTTTGGCGTCAGTCTGGAAAATGCCAGCGACCGCTATGGTCAGTTGGCGGTACAAGGACCGAAAGCCACCGAGTTGCTGCAACTGCTCACCGATGCTGACCTCAGTGCCATTCCGTACTATTCATTCCGCGAATGGTCGTTTGCAGGTGTGCAGGGTGTTATTCTGAGCAATACGGGATACACTGGTGCCGGGGGATTTGAATTGTATTTCCCTAAAGAGTACGGCAAACAGATATGGGATGCCATCTTCGAGGTGGGTAAGCAGTTTGGGGTGGCTCCTATCGGATTGGGCGCACGTGACAGTCTGCGTCTCGAAAAATGGTACTGTCTTTACGGACACGATATCGACGACACCACATCGCCGTTGGAAGCAGGTCTCGGTTGGATTACCAAGTTTGACGCCAAGGATTTCATCGACAAGGACTTCCTTCTCAAGCAAAAGGCAGAGGGAGTGAAACGCAAACTCGTTCACTTCGAGTGCCAAGAGCGTGCCATTCCGCGTAACGGCTATGAGATTTGCGATGCTGATGGCAATCAGATAGGTCACGTAACGAGCGGTATCATGCTTCCTACCACCAAGGTGGGTATCGGTATGGGCTATGTGAAGACCGAGTTCGCCAAGAAAGAAAATATCATCTATATCAAGATTCGCGAGAAACTGATTCCGGCGAAAATTGTGTAATGATTGGACAATCTGATAATTTACAAATTTACAACAAATATGAAAAAAGCAATTAAAACCTGTCTGGCACTATGCCTGTGTGCCTTGACTATGGTGGCTTGCAATGGCAAGAATGGTGGCACCGATGTGGACAATGTCAACAAGGTGCAGAAATGGGCGGACGTAGAGAAGCAATACCCGATGTTGTCTGATTTCCCTGCGTATGAGTACGAAATGGAAAATGTGCAGTACAGCAACAGCCACGGATTGGAGCAGGTAACATTTTTCGACTACAAATGCGAGAAATCGTGTTACGACAACTACAAGAAAGCCATTGAGTCGTCAAAGTTTACCGGTAATGACTATGGCCCAAGTGCTAACTATAGTTTGAAGAAAGATGGTGCTACATTAGGGATTACGATGTCGTATTCCGGTGGCAGTTTCAGTTGCCAGTACAGCAAAGATACTGACTGATCGCTGTTTTTTCATTTAGTATTCTGAGGTTGTCCGCTTTTCGGGCAGCCTCTTTTTTGTGCATTTTTCCCTGTGGCTTCTATGATCTTACCATATGGATAGTTAGTTGCTCCTTAAGAATTAGATTGCATAGGGTATAATTGTATGTGGGGTATCGAAATGGCGGCGTAGCATCTGCACAGAAAAGTCCAAAAGAGACTTGAGTTTCCTCATCATCTTCTTCAAATTCCATGCAGTAGCCGCCAGCATCGCATTGATGGTCGACGAATCCTTGCCATGGAGATAGTTCTCCCGCAT
>DKEG01000023.1 GCA_002452095.1 Bacteroidales bacterium UBA6828
CCACACCGTGTCGCCTTTTTGGTGGATATAGATACTGTCCTTTTCGTAGGTCTGTATCGTGTCGTGGCGGTAGCGGGTTACTATGCTGTCCCTGTACTCTGTTGTGGGCAGGCACTCGCAGGTCTTGCACCCTGTCAGCACCCACGCAAGGAGCAGCACGAGAAACGCAAAGGCAAGAAAACGAATTATTTTTATTAAATCTATTTGCATTATTTGTTTATTCCAAAAATTTGTCGTACCTTTGCTATGTGTTACGAATTATCGTTGCATTATTGTTGAGAATTATCTCTTCAAAAAGCCTCGAATTATCGGGGCTTTTTTATTTCTCCTCACTTACCTCCTGCTTATTATCCTCTACTACTTCCGATGTCTCGGTGGTATCACCTGCTTTTAGCATATACGACGTTAAATCCATAGCCGCTACTGCCTTATGTATCTTTTCCGCTTGCGTCTCCGATACGGATTGCGTGCTGCTTTCAGTCTGATATACGTTGTCCGTCCAACGGGACAATGAGAATGGATATTCAGCCCTTCCGTTTTCCCTGTCATAATCACTATTGTACCGCACCGTAAACGGAAGGAAATCCACAGCAGGAGCAAAGTCGGTATCTGTATTCGCAATGCCGATGCCGAGTTTTTTATTCAGCAGTTGCAGGTGCTTGGTAACTACCTTTCCATCGTTGTGTGTTTTGGTTTTAACCACTGACGCATCCTGCAACTTACCCAAAAACATAGCAATATCGGTGGTTTCCATTTGATACGACTCGCTATGAAAACGCAGTATATACTCCTCTAAGCCATCATGCACCCCACATATCTCGGGTATGATAACGAAATACTTCTCCTTGCTACCGAGCAACCCTGTTTCTATGGGTATCAAAGGTGTTACCCACCCTGCACGCATGATACGTCCCCTGCTACTTACCCTCATAGATGTACGTACATAGCGGGCAAAAACCAACTCGTTTCCTATGTCCTGCCGTTTGATGACATCTATCGGAGCAAACAGGTGCAACTCCCTGCCGACGATCTCCAGCCGGCACACCTTGGCGCAACGAGAGGTCTTTTTATAGACATCGCCGGAAAGTCCCTCCAAAGCAGATTGCAAATCCTTCTGCTCTGCGATTGCACCGCCTATGTTTCCCCACGTTGCGGTAGGTTGTATATGTGCGGAGGTGCGACTATTGATAATGATATTTGCTGCCATAGTTATACAGGAGATTTGGAGGTTGCCACAAAGCGGGCATAGTTCTGTTGGAAATAGAGCATTGTACCATTGTTCGGAGCAAAACACTCGAGGTTGTAAACGCCCACAGGAGCGGCAGAGGTCTTGTCCTTATCCAGCGTAAACGTATAGGTGATTACGCCATTGGCAGTGCTGCCTTTGGTAACGGAAAACGCCACACGGGTCTGTGTGGCTGCATTGTAGAGGTTGCATTGGTTGATGTCTAACTCCTTGTCCGATGTAACACCTACACTGAATTTTTCGCCTTTGTAAATTGTCTCCATACGGATGTCTTTTCTCCCTTTCGTCGGTGGGGTGGGCTTTCAACTCCACCCGTGCCGACTACTCGGAACTAAATAACAACTATAAAGAAAGTTTGTTAGGCAGTAGGCTCTGTTTCCACTTCAAGAGGTGTGCAAGTCACTTCAGAGATAGTCTCACCGCTTTCGGTGATAGTAATTTTACCAAGCACGAGTGCTTTCTTGGTACTGTCTGTAGGCTGTAACGGTTCGACGGTATAAGTGTAGGTTGTACCATCTGCGTCTGTACCTTTCAACTCGCAAGAGATGCGACAACGTTCTGCAAGCAGCCCCGCAGGAACATCAGCATCTTCCGGCAGAGAGAAATACGCATACTCGTGGTCGATTACACCATTGTGGTCATCGAACGGTTTCTTGCGTCCTTTCTTTACGCGAATGTCGAAAGTGATAGTGAAAGTATTCTCTTTGTACTTCACATCTTCATATTCGCCACCCTCAATCTTGGCTTCGAGTTTGTCGCCTTTTTCAGTTGCCAACTCCCAAGTATCTTCTGCTGCAGTCGGCAATTCTCGCCAACCTTTGCCCGTGTCGGTAATGTCACGTACTCCGTGACGGTTTTTACCCCATCCAATTTGTGCCATATTTGTATAATTTTAATTTGATTGGTTTAACTTTGTTTCCTTACACCGCTGGCAACCCTTATAACAAGTATTTGTATTCAAGCACTATGACAACAAAATGCTGCTTTATATCGGCATCTGCTTCGGTGTATATTGTCTTGTTCAAACTGAACTTGTAATTCGATTTCTCTGCTGTCAGCGTCTCCACCCACTCCACTGCCGCGCTCTCAAGTTCGACGGTTCTTGCACCGTCTTCCACAAAAACGCCGTTATCGTAGGGGGCGATGTCAGGCACATAGATATTGATAGTGACCACACCAGTCTCCACTTCGGCTGCCAATCCTGCGGTGAAGATGACGATAGCGTCTTCAAGACGGCTGTCGCGTGGTCTGTACCCTGCTTTGTACACAGCACCCGAAATCATCGACGAAAGAGTGCTTGTACAAAGCATTTGGTAAATATCATTTTGTACCTGTTTGGCTGTTAGCATTGTTAATCTCTATTTCAAGTTGTTTGAGTAGTCTCGGTATGAGTTGTTTTGCTTCAAGTTCTGCACTCGCTATCACATCTCGCCCCGTGGCTGCCACATATTTTGCGTAGTGCATTCCTGCCACAACTATCAGCACCGCCCCTTGCGGGTATTGCGCCACAAGTTCTTTGGCGTAGTCCCTGCCTGTTTTCGAGCCTTGTTCTCCATTGCCTATACTGCCGCCTACGGGCTGAAAATCAGAAGCCGAGCGCACTCTGCCGTTCACAGCAATAATATAGCCGATACTGCTTCGCAGATTACCCGTTTGGTCTTTGTAGCCGTTGCTTTCTCTCGCCCTGTTCACGCACTGCGTTCCGATGTACATCAGCGTATTAACCAGCGCACGCTCTTGTCGTTTCAGTTGCTGCTGCATATACTTCTGAATATCGGATAACGGCGATGTAAGTTTGACAGGCATTGGTTACACTAAAATTTTGACCTCGCAGACGGCTTCGATAGGTTCGGCACTGATGACGGAATAATCTCCAATCACCTGCCGCTCCATATCATAGAGTCGTATCTGCTCTGCCGTGAACGGTGTTGGTTGTTGCTCAATGAGAATGGTGTATGTGGCGACCGTGAAACTCTCACCGCTTTGGCTTCGTCCAAGGTTGTTATGATTATTGGCATAATACTGACAAGGCATAGTAGGTGCATAGGCTTCACCTGTGGACTTTATAGGAAAGCCTGTTACAGGGTCTATGCCTCCTGCCTGCTTAATCTTTGTAGCAATATAGCCGTTTTGTATAATCACAACCTTGAACCTTTATAGCCATAGCGTGCTTTCGGAGCGTCTGTTTCCTCGTCTGCGTATTCTGCATATAATTCGCTTGCGCGTTTGCGGAACTGCAATCGTTGTTCGTCTGTAAACGAATACGACTGACCACCTTGCGTTATCTGTGGAGCATACGATAGCCACATCAGCAGGTCGGCATATGCGAGATTGTAGCCGTTGCTTTGGATAACCGTTATGGTGCAGTCGTCATCAAGGGCTATCTTCCGCCGCTGCGCCACCTCTTCCAAAGTGCGCAGCGGTATCGGATAGGAATTGACGCTTTTGAGGGCTTCGAGAGTCGTCATAGGGCGTTAGTGATTAGGCTGCCTGTTTAACGGCTATTTCAACCTTGTTCACGCCGTCCGTGATAGTTACCGTAGCGGTGCGTGCTGCTGCTCCACTTGCATTGTTTGCTGCACAGGTAACAGACACTGTGTTGCCACTGATAGACACGGTTACGAACTCCTCGCTTGCGCTTGCTGACAAGTCAGCGATATTGCCACGATAGGACACCATTGCTTGTTTGGTAGCCTTTGCGGCTGCGAAATTCATTGTTTTGTCATCTGCATTGATTGAGATAGCCCCCTCTGCCACCTCATCGGCTGCAAGCAGATAGATACTATCCGCACCATCGATAACTGGGATACACAGGGCTTGCCCTGATGTGAATTCCTCCAGCGGGTCGTTGTTCGAATACTTGCTGATGAGCAAGAACGAACCTGACTTCTGATAGTTCACGCCCTCTACGGGGTTAGTCTCCTCTGCGAGTGTGCCATATACAAGGCGACCTACTTTTTCGGTAGGGATAGCCACTATATTGGCTTCAACCCACGGACGAACGCTTTCCTCCGAGCCGTCGTGTTTCTGTACTTTGAATGTGCTGTCCACCACGCGGAATTCAACACCATACTCATCACGCAACGCTTCGTGGAACAGGGTAGTTCCCGGTACGGGCAGTATGGTGTCGTCGGTGAAGATACGCCCTTGATAGGAAGCGGCGAGTTCTTTGCCTTGTTTCGATTTGCGGAACAGGGTGAAGTACTTTTTGCTCATCATCACGAGACCTATGCTATTGCCGTCGGCTTGTGCTTTGTCAAACAACTGCTGCACATCATCTTGCGGTGTAGAGAGACTACTGTTCCAGCCTGCCACACGGTTTTTGAATTGGTTTTCAGACTTGTAGAAGTCCACGCGAACACCTGTACCGTCATTCTCGCTGTCCTCTACAAGCATAGTACCTGTGGAGAGAGCCTGCTCAAACATCATCTCAATACGAGCGTCTGTGCCGTCAATAACACGTGGGACATCGTTAAGCACCTTTGCTGCAATAGTCGCCTCGTTCGTGCCGCGTGCGATAGCCACATTCAGGTCGGAGATGTCTTTCTCGCCCTTACGGAACTTGAGAGCAATCTTCGACAGTTTACCACTTGCGGTTGCAAGCGAACCGCGTTTCTTTAACGGAATAGAAGCATCCATTGCCACTACATCGGCAGCCACGATGACATTGTTGAGTTCGGTAGCACCCCAACTGAGGTCTGCGCTATACTCTTCTGTCAACATAGACTTATAGAGCAAGGTTGGCTTGGTTTTCTCTCCGTTGTACTTTTCTGTGATTTTACCAATCACTCTCCCGAAGTATTTCTCTACAAATTCGGGAAATAATGATACTTGTTTTGCCATAGTCGTACTAATTTTGATTGGTTACACACTTACGTATACAGGAACTGAATCTGCGATAATGCAGTCTTTATTGTGCTCGTAACAGGGTACGGACTTGCAGCAGCGTTCACCTGACCGATAGTCAGAATGGCAGCGCGTGCGTCCTTTACTGATACACTTGCTTTCAGCACTCCCACATACGAATAACCGCTTGGCAGCGTGCCGTATGCCTCTCCATTTGAAGCCACTGGCATTGGTTTGTAGTCGTTGTCCTTTGCGATGATGATATGACCTGCTTTGATGACTTTTACATCACTTGCCACATCTTCGACATTCAAGGTGCGACCACCCGGAATATCGCCAAGGGCTTTCACGATTACGATACTGTCAAGCCCACTCTGAATTTCGTGAATATCACGATTGAGGTTTGTAGTTGCCATTTCGTTTTTCGTTAATTGATTAAACATTGATGAGTTTTCCAACAACAGCGTCGGTTTCGCTCTCGGACGCTTCTTTTGGGTTTGCGTTTTGCTGCTTGCCGCCTACTGCGTTGGGTTTGCCGAAGACAGCCCCTTTGGCATTGATGTCGTTACCTATCTGCTCAACCTCCGTCTTAACCTCCGAGAGTAGTGTATCAAACTCTTCCTCGGTGAGCGTATCGATACTTGTACGCTCATAGGCTTTGCGAAGTGTAGCAGGCAGGTTTTCAATTTCTGCATTGAGTTTCTGTCTGCGGCTTGTAGAGGTGCGCTCCATCTCAAGTTTGTTCAGTCGTTCTGTCAACGCCTTGTTAGCGTCAATGATAGACTGCGCCCAATCAGGTGCGTCCTCTGTGCTTTTGGGTTGCTTTTTTGCGTCTGCCGGCTCGCCTCCCTCTATAGCCTTGCCGTCTTTCAGACCGTATTTCTGCTCGTAATTGCGGACAGCGGTCTGTTGGGCTTCGGTAGCACGGCTGTCTCCGTAACTATCGATGACTTGCTGAATTGTAACCCCCTCGACAGCGGTCGATACCTGTTCAGCGGTGGTGGCAGTCTTTGCCAACTTATCGGCTATCCTGCCCAGAATTTGTTCACTGACCCCCTCAAATTTGGCTTTCAGTGCTTCAAGGATTTTCTGTTTCATCAGTTTTATAGATTGATTTCGGCGACAAAGATACTACAAAATTCGTAAACACGCAATATATTCGACGTAAATAATGATATTTTTTTACGCATTTTTAATTGATTGTTCTACTGGCTATTACGAATTTTGTGTGAAAAATTACGATTTTTTTTCGTCAAAAATTTTGTCATATCAAAATTTAGCAGTAATTTTGCAGCGAAATTTTGAAAGAAACAGAATGTAAGACCGAAATAGTTACGTATTAAGATGAAGACGACTGCTTCAATGCTCAACTACAGTTCAACTGAAATCAATGCGGATTTCAGAATTAAAATTTACGGGGTGGATAGAAACGGCAACCGCATAAACACCTTGGTGGGTGTTTCCGGACTGCTCGGTCTCATCGGTGTGGAACTTGCTAACAAATTTTTGGAGCGTGCTTATCATTTTGTCTCGGATAAGACTATCTGCAAACTGCGTCGTGGTTTGAAAGTGACTTTTTACAACAAGTAAATAATCAACTCAATTATAAACAAATTAAAATTTTACGATTATGGAATGCTTTTCATTTAATGGGAAAACGGCTGTTTTAGGTCGCACGGTAATGGGCAGTAAAATACGCTGGAGGGTATATTACTACAATGGTCTATACAAAGGTCAGTGTGCTTGCCAAACAGCGACAAATCATTGTTCTATAAAGATGGCGGCAAAAGCAATCAACAAGTTTCTCGGCAGCGAGGTTGTGTATGCTTTCAATGACATTTCTGTTATGCTCAAATAAGATAACCAATCGTATAACCAATAAATTTTCATCACAATGGAAACAATAGACGGGCAGTACAATGACATCAAAAAGCAGTACCCCGATGCACTACTCCTGTTTCGCTGTGGGGACTTCTATGAAGCCTATCACGAGGATGCCGACAAAGCAAGTAAGATACTCAACATTACGCTGACTAGACGAGATGGTGTCGATGGAATGCATATGTGTGGTTTCCCATATCACGCCTTGGACTCATATCTGCCAAAACTTGTCCGTGCAGGCTTGCGAGTTGCTATTTGTGACCGCCTTGATGAACCAAGACCAGCAACCAAACGGAGTGTGACGGAACTTGTTACGCCCATAGCACCTGCGACAGGACAACTACAAGAAGAGATGCCAGTGAAAGAACCGAAGCAGGCATTGCTACCCAAAGGACTGACTAAAAAGACTGCCGACAAACTGCAATTGTCTCTATTCGATGAGTAGCCATCTGATTACCTACTGCATTTCCGAGACGAGGTGGCTAAAGAACTGCTGGTGCAGAATTATAAGCAGGGAATACAGCCCGACTTCGCTGCCCAACTTGCTAATAGCCTTGTCAGGCGGTTGTATGGTATTAACCTCAAAATGGTGGAGTAACCTATGGACGAATTTATTAGAGCAATGGCAATGAGCGGTCTGCTTCAAGACCTTGCCAATGAGTGCGAACCGACCGAGTTGCAAGACCTGATTGACTATGGTCGAGACGTGTTCCAAACAACCCTAAGCAAAAGCAAAACAAAAGCAAATCATTAACAAAACAATACCGGATAAGGAATAGGATATAGGAATAGGATATAGGATAAAGGATAAGGAAAAAAAAAGAAAACAGAGTTTTCTAAAAAAATGCCTTTGGATTTTTATGGATATTCCGCCTGTAAAATTATAGAAATATGGCACAACAGACAAAAAAACAGACGCTCGCCCCCAAGACCTGCTATTCGGCAGCAGGCAGCCCAAGGCATCAGGGCGAAAAAAGTACGCTGCCTCAGGGCGTAACGGCACTCCAGACGTGGCTTGAGGACCACGGGTGGGAGGTCAGCATAGAATGCCCTTTTGGGGAGGCGTATGCAAAAATAGAGCGCGTTTCCAAGCGTGGTATCGGCTTTGTAGCCTGCATCAAGATGACCCCGCAGTCCTATCGTGAGATGGTGGAGGGCATTGACCCCAACGAGGAGGTCTTGGAGATATGGCAGAGCAACGAGGACTATCGTGCCGTAATGGGCAATTTAGCCACGGCTTGGAACGACATTAACGAAATGAAAGAATTATTATTAACCCAACTTAAAACATTGAAAGTATGACACCCTTTGAAACCCAAAATGCCCAAATCAAGCAACTGTTGCTTGAGGGCAAAAGTATCACCCCGACAGAAGCGATGAGGCGTTTTAACTGCAACTGTTTGTCCTCCCGTGTATCCGACCTCCGCTCAAGCGGAATGCCGATAAAGAGGGAGAAAATATACAACGGTCGTTCGATTGTCAAGAGGTACAGCATTCCCGAAGAGTATCTGGCGATAGCGAACAATGCCGCCCAACCCGAGCAGAGTACAAACCAACAGGGCCTGCCGAAGAAAAGCGCAAGCAAACCCAAGTCCAAAGAGGTGTATGTCGTTACGTGCAAGACCTACAACCGCAACAGTCCGACAGGAAACATTTATCTGTGGGATACGGAGGTTGTGGGTGTGTTTGCAGAAGAAGCAATCGCACGCGACTTCACCAAGCGATTAACAAACGGGATTGAGTTTGCCAACAATCGCAGGAATTTTGACTGCACGGACGTGGCAGGCGAGAAGCGTAATTTTGTGTTCGGTTTTGTGCAGCGGCAAAACCTGTATCCGATGTTCGTTTATAATTGCTTCCGCGAAACGGTATTGCAGAGTTAGAAAAAGAAATAGCCGTAGAAGCCACAGAAATGCCCTCTGGCGCATTTTTATACCCGAGACAATAAAATGTACTACCGAGAAATTTTAACGCAAAATAGGGGCATTTCTGTGCATTTCTGCGAATTGTTTACTATCCGTTTGTGCGTATGGAAAAAATTGCGTAATTTTGCAGGCGGTAAATAACAAACTCAACGTTTGTAGATGGTATGAAAAATATACCGAAGATAGTTCTGGACGAAGCAGAAAGGCAAGGTCTTGACAGAATGGCTGCATATCTGTGCAATGTTGATGGTCGGGAGATATACAGTTTGGGTGTGGAGGACAAGGAACACTGGTTTCCCGGTCCTCCTAACGCACCCGTGCTGATATCGTTGAAAGACGGTAAGGTTTCAGAGTTTGATGACTTTTGGTCAATTTACGACCTCTTGAACCGCGATGAAAATTGAGTGTTAATCAGTTTGTCATCAATGCGAAGAATTCCGATAAGGTTTTTCCGCATCTTTTTGATGTAGCCGTTCTCGAAATCAGAAGCACTTCCACGGCGACCTGATTGTGGGTCAAACCATAACAGATTGCCGTCTTTTTGACGTTCTACGATAAAGACGTGTGCCCCCGCATTTTTTCCTTTCCAAGCACAATAAATCTCATAACGCCCCATTTCAGCCGTTTTGCTTTCAATGAACGCTAATTTGTCTGCAACAGAGTCTTTGATATTCGACTTTACCGACCACTCGTATTCGGCTTTCTTCCCTTCTGTTGTCAGAAAGCGCAAGTCCCATTTTACGCCTTTTTCTGTGCAGAACTTATCCATTTCCCTGTATTTCTTGAAGCCTTTGACAATAGGATTCGCCACGGCTTCAATATCAAATCCCCTGCGTCTGAGTTCATAAGCCATTGTACAGGTTTGGCAGTTGTGATAAAACCCAAGGTCGTTTGCGTCGGGCAGTGTGAAATTTGGGTTTGCTTTCCCGCCGTCTGCTTCCGTAAAGTTCATAATCTTTCCTTGTGCGATGGGCAATTCTTGGGATAATTCACGGTTGTTGGCAATAATCTCCCGTGAGAAGTTAGCATGTACTTTGTTGTAGCGCATAGCGGATAGGTATTCTGCATAGGTATCATAGGGCAGCCGTGACGAATAGGTATTAGCAAACTTTTTCGGAATATATTTGGGGTTGTCAGCCACGAAGTATGGCATTGAAAAACTGCGTTTGGCTCTATCTGTATTATTCTCCATCCAATCTTTGAACTCCTGCGGCACATCGGAGACGCGGTTGACGCTGTCTGTGGTCGGTTCTTCCCCGCGGAGTATAGCGCGGTTCTCCTCCATGAGTTCGGCTTCCGTCTTGAGTATCTGTACAACGTGGCAACGGCAGTGCGGGTGCCACCCCGTGAACTTGAAGTCCTTTGGGTAGCGTCCGCAGAGGTCGTCACAGATGTCTGTCAGCGGGACACCGTTGCAGGTGTGATTGTTGGAGAGCCGTATCTCTATGCCTACAACAAAGTCGAGTTGCTGCATACGCTCGTAGTCGGCAGTGCGGTATGCCATATTCGTTTCCGTAACGGCGAGTCGGCGTGCGTTCTTGTACGACGAACGGTACACGCCTTGTCCGGGGTGAAAGTCGGCTGCCCGCTGCGAGAGGACGAGGTTGCCGTGCAGGTCGCGCACCCTACGGAAGAGTTTGTCGGGGTAGCGGAGGAACTGCCTTAATTCACGGCTCATTGCGTCAGCGTCCAAGCCGTTGCGTATGCCCAAGTCGAGTCCGAGTTCGATGTCGTTTTTGAAGCCCTGTGCGTAGTTCCAGACCCGCTCTGACAGGTTGAGTCCCTGCTCTTTGCGACTGATGAACGCCTGCCGTGCGTCGTCGTTGGTGGAAAAGTATCTGCGGTACTGCTCTTGGGTGAGCCGCCCGATATTATCGCCAAAGACGCGCTGCGACAGTGCGCTGTTCTTGTTGTTGGCGAGCGTCCATTCCGCTTCTATACCATTGACGACAGCCGTTTCTACGCTATCAGCGAGCCGCGAGAGCAACGATTGTATCATTGGCAGTGTAATCGGATAGTCTTTGAAAGAAAACACGCGAGAGGGGTCGAAATTGCTTGTTCCGACCAGCGCACCTATCTGCGCTGCCTCCTGTGTGGCGGCACGGAAGATTTTGTCAATCATCTTGCCGTATTGGGCAAGGTTTTTGATATGTTGGCGTTCGTATGGGTCTGTTACTCTTGGCATAAATTACACAGTTAGTCCGAAACTGTCATTGGCACTCTCCGCTTGTATCTCTTGCAGGGTCTTATCAACATCCGTCGAAGCACCGAACATCTCTATCGACTCGCGCTGGCTGATGATGGGCTTGTTGCCGTTGGCAGTAAGCAGGTTGGTGATGGTGTCTTTTTCGTCGGTGATAGTGAACGGGGTGATGATATTCTCCACCGGCAGAGCGTCTATGTCGGCTGCGTACTGCTTCCCCATAGCCAGTTTGAGGAACTGCTTGACCACATTGACCTCGCGGTCGTAGAACTCTGTGAGCCGTCCTGCCTCGTCCTTGACTTTGAGTTGTGCGTCGATAAACAACTGCTTTCTGCTCTCACCGCTCATCGGGTTGGACTTCATACTCTCGTACGACCAGTCGGGTAACTGCAACTGCGTGAAGAACGATTGCCGCAACTCCGTTATGTAGAACTTGAGGTTGTCGATGGCTTGCGCCCAAGTAACATAGTTGGCAGAACTGCCTTTCGGGTACTGCATTATCGCACGCGCTTCTTCTGTTTCGCTCTGCTCATCTCCATAGGCTATCTGCTCGTCGGCGAACACCACGAACAGAGGTTTAGAGTTCTTGCGGAGGTAATTGCCGTTGCGCGACATAGCCCATTCCATCTCGAAGACGATTTTGCCGGTATCCTCCCAGATAGGCGTCGGACGGTACATATAGACGCAAGGTATCTTGCCGACGGTGTATTTCTCTTCCTCTACAAGCGAGAAACCGCCTCCATTCTCCGTGCTCCATTTGTAGTGGGTGTCGGAGGTGTAGGTGTCGAAGAAACTGACAGTCGTACCACCTACCTTGCGCGTATAGCCGACGGACATCGCAATCATATCTCCGTATTCGTCGAAGAGCGGATAGAGTTCGTCTCCAAGCATTGGTGAGAAGTTCCGGCAGCGTAGTTTGAGCGGACTGTCGAAGCCATAGACAGAATTGCGGTCTGCGGTGGCATACCATAGTGTCATAACCTCACAGCCCGCAAACAGCATAGAGCAGCGTTCTGTGTTAAGGCTGTCTATCCGGTTGCGCTGATACACTTTCTCCAATGCTACTGCCACTTCCTTTTGCCGGTCGTTTTCGGGCTTGCACACACGTTTGACAGGTATGCCGTTGCAGAGTTCGGACATACGCTTGACAGCGAGCCGCTGGAGGTCGTAAGTGATACGCGTAACGTGGTCGATAGTACCGTCGTCTTGCACGATGTCCGGGTAGAGCGCACGGCTCATCACAGGGTGGCGGCGAGGGTCATATTCGCGCTGAAGACCATTGCGCCCACCCCAAGCAGGCACAATAACAGACTTCTCTTTCAAGTCCGCAATGATTTGGTTCGGGTTGCGCGTTTGGAGCGCAATAATCTCTTGAATAGTCATAATTGCTTTTGATTTGATATTGTTTTTGTTAATACACTTGCCTTGCCACCCGAGCCTTGTTGATAGGTCGGAACGGGTTGGCGATATGGTAGTCGATAGCATAGCAGAGGACATCGACATACTCGTCGTGCGGCTTGCTGGGGAAGCCACAGACCTCCTCCATAAATGCTTCATTCCACGCACCGTCCACAAGTACCACACGACCGCACTCTACCGTTGGAGAAGCAGCATTGAGCCGTGTTTCTTTGCTGTCTCGCGGCGAGGGTGTCTGCGTTACATTCAGCCCTGTGGACTCTTTCATCTGGTCAATGACAGATATGCCGTTTGCCTTTGGTTCTATGCGTATCGAACTGCGGTTGGTGTAACCGTGCTGCTGAACATAGCAAGGCAGGAAACGCAGGAGGTCGGGGAAACGCATAAGCACCTTTTCTCCGTGCGTGATATACATATCGTTGCCTATCTTGCAGGTGGCAATGATGCCCGTAGGGTCGTTGTCAGCCTTGTCGGTGTAGGCAGTATCGATGAAGAACACCACAGGTTCATCACGGTGCAAGCGGTTGAACTCGCCAAGCGTTATGTGTCTAAACCACTCGCGCTTGATGATGTTACCGCCTGCTATCGTTGGTCGCTGCTGGTATAAGGCTGCAAAGGTGCGTGGCGAGCGTTTCTCTATCTCCAAGAGCCGTTCTTTGCAGTGGCGTTCCTCCCACAGTGCTTCACCCAACCGGCGTGGGTCGTCCTGCATAGTCATGTCTTCACGGATAGCGGGTATATTGACCACAGTCCAACTGTCGCCCTCGCGCTCAAGCAGTCGTCCTGCGAGGTCATCGGTATGCCAGCGTGTCTGAATGAGTATCTGCTTGGAGTTGTTGTGCATACGGGTGAGAAACACATCGGTGTACCAATCCCACACGCGGTTGCGGTATGTCTCCGAGTTGGCTTCGAGGGCATCTTTGATAGGGTCATCGATAATACCCAAGTCGGCAGGAGTACCGGTAAGCGACCCTCCCACGCCGACAGCCTTGTAGAAACCGCCAAAACCAACCGTCTCGAACATGTCGATATTTCGCAACCAGCCGCGATGTGTATCGCTCTTGACACGCTGGTTGTTGAGAAACGTATTGGGAAACACCTCTCCGTATTCGGTGCTGTCAATGGTGCGCTGTATGGCTCGCGAGAACTGCTGTGCGAGGTCGGCGGAGTAGGAGGTGCCTACTATCTTTAAGAGCGGGTTTTGCCCTAACGCCCAAGCAGGGAATTTGCGGCTGACGATTTCCGACTTGCCGTGTTGCGGCGGCACGAATATCATCAGTTTGGAGGTCGGTAGCGTGCCTTGTAGCAGGTCTTGGCACTTTTGTGCTATCAAGGTATGAAACCACTTGCGAGTGTAGGCGGGCGAGGTATAATCGAGAAACACAGGGAAACGCTTCTCGGCATCCCTGCGGTGTAATTCTCTTTCCAATTCCAATAGCCTCATACTCGCATTGTACTCCATAGCGGTTTGTCATTTTGTCAGTTCTTGCGGCTGGCTCTGATACGCTCAATCTCGCGTTGTATCTCTTCCTCCGACATCTGTTGTGCAGGCATAAGCGGAGTGCCGTCTTTACCCGTAACCTCCGTCTTGGTGGCTGCGTACAGACCGAGCAGTTTCCTGCGCTCCATAAGTTGCTGGCGTATCTCCGCCATATAGGCAGGGTTGCCCAAGCCCACTACATTCTCCGTCATATTCTCACGACGAACGGTCTGAATAGTGGTCTGTTCGCCGTCTCCTCCGCTACCTGTCTCCACAGGTACGCCGACACGCTTGTTGTGTTCGCGTTGCCAGTCCTCCTTGCTCTTGTCCCATTGCTCCCATAACTCCGCCACACAATCGTCTATGCGTTCAAGTTCGAGTTGCAAGCGAGCGTCGATGTCCTGAATACGAGTAGCCTGCCACTCTTTGAGCAGGTCTTGTATGTCGTTCCAGATAGTGCGTGTAGAGCAGGTGGTATTCATTCGCGCCTTGACTTCGTCGGTGATACGCTTGATGGACCACCCGCGTTTGTAGAGTTCTGCCACAATGACCATACGCCCCTGCTTGATATGATTGCGTTTAGATGTATTGCTCATAATGTTCGTTCTTTGATGTATTGATAGATAAGATTTCCGCTTGCGTCCTTGATAAGGTTACCCTGCTCGTCTGCCATAGGTTGCATAACACCCTCGAACATCTTGTAAGGCGACTGACCTGCTTGTGGGTTGTTCCATAGCCAGCGCATATAGGCAGCCATACTCATTCCGTAGAACTGCGCACGCTTCTCGGAGGAACTTGGATTATAGCCACTTGCCACCCTCCACTCATATTGATGCAGTTCGTTGATGTCTTTCTCGATGTCCGAGTAGTAGCACACACCGTTCTTCTTGCATATCTGCAAGGCTTCACAGAACTGCCCGTGCGAGTAATTCCAAGTGGGTGGCAAGCCACAGCACGAGCCGTTGTGGCACATCTCCTTGAAGTGAGCGTCGCTGACATAGAACCGCATACCAATCTCGTCGCAGAGGGATTTCATCTTCTCGATGAACGGTGCTTTGATTTTGCGGTTCAGACGGAGATAGCCTTGCGCCATCGAGTATTTGCGGTAGAGTGCCATAAGGTCAAAACCGCACAACTCTGACAGTTTGGGCATATACTCTTTGAGCGTCTGCGAGCGTTGCTCTACACAGAAGAACTCTGTCGAGAGTGCCGTCGCACCTCTGTTGCCTGCTTCTCGTATCAGGTCAAGGTAGGTCGGTGTTGATACTCCGATGATGAACGGGCGGAGTCGCAAGGTTGCCCCTCCTGCGTCTGCGTTTGCTATTCGCTCTATTGCGTCAAGGCGTTTGAGCGGTGTGGGTACGCCACGCTCTATGATGTGTGCTTTGGCTTCGTCAAGCGTGATGATAGAGAACTTGAAATTCCAATTCTTCTGCCCACGTACAAGTTCCATATAGCGTTCGTCTTCCGTCCACCAAGTGGCTTTGGTAGAGAAACAAAGCGGGTAGTCTATTTCCTTGAAGAAACGAAGCAACTCAAGGGTCTTGCCATACTTGCGCTCGAAGCCGTCGAATTGGTCTGACAATCCGCCCCATTGCATTACCCTGCGCTGCTTGATATAGGTTGCAAACTGCCCTGCGTATTGGTCAGGGTCGGTGAACATTTTCTTGATTTTGTCCATATTGACAGGGTTGACTTCTTTGGCAAGGTAGTGTTCCTTTACGCCACCTATTCCACGCCGATACTGTGAGAAGCAGTACATACAGCCGAACGAGCAGTTGCTGTATGTGTCAAAGGTCATCGGCATAGAGCAGTCTGCTATCTCCGCTGTCCAACGAGGTGATTGATAATAAGCCATAATTTGCTATTGTTTTGTTATTTGATTGTTAGTTCCATTTCGTAGTCCGAGCCTTTGACGTCAACTATTCTCGCTCCCAGATGAAGCCAAAAATTTTGCGCGTCCTCTGCGATTGGGGTGCGGAATGTAAGTTTGGTCAAGCCGTTCTGTTTCATCTGCGAGAGTAAGCGAAAAAGCACTAATTTGCCAAGTCCTTGCCCCTGATACTCCTTGCGGACGGCTATCTCAATCAGTCGGCAATGGTCGCGGCAACGAGTTGCGTAGTAGAATGCCACAGGTGAAGAACCTTTACTCCACACTTTGCTCCACACTTTGCTCCATACTTTGCCTTTCGACACATAGTCTATTCGTCGGAAATAATTGTACGACTGTTTGGCGACCTTTGAGCCACAGTTGTAGCAGATATCCTTGACCGCCTTGTCGTTGTAGTTAGTTTCGGTGTACATCATCGTTCCTCCATATTGAGAGTCTGCTGTATCATTCTGACTTCCTCGTCTATCGACACTTCGGCTGTGTTAATCTGTAATACAGGCACACCTATGGACTGCCATTTCCGCGCTGACAACATCGTCTGTTTCTGTTTTTTGATAATCAAATCGAAGCGTCTTTTGCCACTACCATACTTGCCGTTGGAGCGAGCCGTGAGCCGTTGCCATATCGTCCGTGGGTCGCAATAGAGGTTCACAACAAGTTGTCTTTCCGCCTTGAATAAGGCATTTGAGAGGTTCAGTCCGAATGAGTGCAGAAACGACCCCTCGCAGAAGATTGTACTTGCGTGGCGAAGCCCCTCCTCAACGACCTCAGCAAGCCTACTGGTACAAGAACTGCCCTTGTCGTTGGTTATCCTATCAACACCACCATAGCGGGTGACTCCGTATGCACCCGCAAAGCATATATCTCCCTCCACGCAATAGGTTACATCGTTGGTTATCCTATCAACACCACCATAGCGGGTGATAAGTTCCCAAGCAAGGGCAGATTTTCCTACTGCGTTTGTGCCTGTTATGAATACACAAGTCTTCATCGGGCAAGTCTGTATATCACACTTTCATACTTTGTCCCTTTTGCTTCCTCAAGCATTCTTTCTGTGTAGTAGCCGTTCCACCGAGTCCCTTTGTTGAACTTCTCAACGGCACACAGGCTCGTCTCGATGGCGAAAGCGTTGTCTCCCGTGTCTGTCTTTGCCCGATTGAGGAATTTGTCAAGCGCGTCTCGTTCATTGCTATGAACAATCGATATTGCCCCCTTTGTGTAGTTCTCGTCTTTCTCCCAACCGTAGCGCACATCGTCAGTCCACAAGCGTGATTGTTCAAAGACATTCATATACACTTCGAGAAAGAGAAACGCTGCATACCTACCGAAGAAGAACCACGACCGCACCTCGTCATACGCTTGTTGCGTGGTGGTACACCTGCGTAGTCGGTCTTGCTTGTCGGGTGTCAGTTCTGTGAGCAAGCGGTAGTAAGCACCATTACAGCGCACATACCTGCGGTCGGTGCGGAAGTGGAGTTTCTTTATATCACGCTCGCCATTGAGTAGCATATCAAGTGCGCTGGGTATGTGGTAGGTCATCGTGTAGAAATAGATGAGCCTGAAAGCGTCCCATTCAGAGAGGTGATAATACGAGCATAGAGAAGCAATCATTCGCTCCTCTACACCCGCATCTCCTTGCCTGTGATATTCTATGTATTCTGCATAGGTCATTGCTCTGCCGACGGAATAAGTTCGTTGATATTATACACCACTTTCTCTATCTGAGCCAGTCCAACGAGTTGTGCTACCTCTGCCGCACGGTCCTTCGGGTACACGATGATGACACGCTCCATAGCCGTCTCGTTGTTACCCTCTATCTTCGGCAGGTCGTCAGGATTGATGTCTTGTCCTTGCAGTTCGGGTGGTAAGTTAGTGCCGTCAAACTGCACACCATTCTCCTCGTTCTCGTGTCCTGCAAGGTCGGCTGCGTTGTCCTGCGGTGCGTGGCTCTGTGGCATAGGCGGCTCCGGGTTCCACACGTCAACGCCCCAACTGTTCAGGTCGCTTGCGTCCCACTCGTTGGCAAGTTTGTCAAAGTCCCATTCGCCAAACGAAGCATTGTCCGCAATGATAAACTCTTTCTTCTCTGCTTCCGACAAGTCCGACGCACGGACAATCTCGACTGTGGGCTTGCCGAGCCACTCCTGCCACGATTGTAACAACTGCTCTTTCTCGCCTTGTGTCAGCCGTTGGTAGTTCTTGGTCTTGCCGATAATCTGCGCTATCTGCTCGAATGACATCTTGGCTATACGGTTCAGAGCGTTCACACGCATATTGCCTCCGAGGACTATCATTTTGTCGTCCACAACCACAGGACGGATAGCAATCATCTTCGGAAAAACAAGCAGTCGCTCTACTAACAGATTGAGTTTCTGCTCTCTAATGGTGCGCGGATTGTTACTATTTACTTTCACTTGGGAAAGTTTCACTTTTTCAGTTTTCATACATTTATTTGATTTATTGTTAGTTAATTACTCCCACTTTTTGTCTTGTTGATACTCACCGAACAGTCCCCAACGGCACATCGAAGCGTAGATGGGTGTATCGAGGTGGTATGCTTTGCGCAGTTCGGCGGGGTTGATAAGCCAATTTCCCTCCGCTATAACATTATCAGCATTGTCTGTGATACGTACATCAACGTCTTGTCTCCCTATACAGCAGGCGAGCGAAACAAAGGTGTCGCATTGGTTCTGCAGTGTGTAGTTCTTGGCAAGTTTGCGAGCAGCGAGGTTGAGTGTGAGGTCGGCTTTGGAAGCGTCTTTCGTCCACGGAGAGCCGCCACCGATACGGCAGTTGCCTCCATAGAAGTCCACAGCCAGTTTGCGTCCTGTCGTTCCACAGTCTGCTATTGACGAGTGCGCCACATAACTACCTGTTCCGTTTACGATGAGTTCATAATTGCCGGGAAGACGCTTGCGCACAAAATTCTTGACTACATCGGTAGAGGTTTTGGAGAGAGGAATAGCGACTATCACTTTTTTGACAGCGCGGTCGTCCATCACTACCTGTGTCTTGATGTCAAGCCCGCCTATGTGGCTGTCGAATAGTTGCTTGCAGAGCCGTTTGGCAATGGTGTGGTCGAGCGGCATTCCTGCCGTCTCCTTGATGAAAGCGCAATGCCCGAAGAATATACCTTGGTCGCCCCAGCCGTGCAAGCCCTGTGCTATCTGGGAGGACTGTTGCCCGATATACGATGTAACCTGCAACCCATCTCCGAAGATAGTGTTGTCGTGTCCCCACCTGTCTGCGTAGGCTTGTGTGTAACCAATCTCATTAACCGCCTGACGAACATACGAAGCGATTTCGTCTTGTGTAAACAAAACGGAACTGCTGACCTCACCGGCGAGCATAACATGGTAGTCTTTTATCTGCACCTCTACTGCATAGCGGGTAGCAGGGTCTTTTTCAATGTATCGGTCGAGCAGGTACTGACTGATATAGTCTGCTATTTTGTCGGGGTGTCCGAGCGACACATATTCAGAAAAATGTATCATTATTGTGTAAGTATTTGAAACCGAGTGCAAAGATACGTATTTTTTTCTATATATACGATTATTTTGCGCAAGATTGCGCATTTTCTTCGTTATTTTGGTCTAAGTTTGGTATAAATGCACCCGAAATTGCATTTTTCAGCAACAACAGTGTTTCGGACGATAGTAACTTGTTGGGTGTTGTCCGAAATACGCGCCAGCCGCATAAAGTGGCTGTATTGTACTTATTCATATCTCCGAGGAAGCCTTTCGGACGAATATGTCGTCCTTGTGTCCACACCCCGCCCTCTACTTCGAGAGCAATCTTGTATTTGGGCAGGGCATAGTCGAAACGCCACCGACGACTTTTGTAAAATTGATACTCCTTTATGCACTCTGCCCCCAACTCCTTGGCACAGAACTGCGTGAAGATGTCTGTGATAGGTGGAGTTATTTTTTGGAGTTTTTGCGTTCTCGCAATTTTCTTTTGCATATTGATAAATTCCTTGTTTGTCATAAAATCGTTGTCTCACGTTGCTTAAAAGACAGTTTCGGCTTCTACACGACCGAAGCCAATGCAGAAGCCGAAATACAATCATTTAGAATGGTACGTCTTCGTAGCCGTTCTCCCCTGCTGTGGCAGCGTCATAGGTGTTACCAATGTTCATTTGCTCTTGCTTGCGTTCGATAGGTCGCAGACCTCCAAGAATGGGAAGTTGTTGCTTCTGCTCATCGGTTAGTTGCTCGAACACCTCTTTGGGCAGCGACTGCTTGATACAGTGCGTGTCCTGATACTGAGGTTCTCGTAGTTCGATTGCCGTCAAGTCAAGGTACAAACCCTTTTGACCGAGATACATACCGCTGTCATCAATAGGAATGACCAAACAGCGTTTTGTCTGTGTGCGCCCTTTGAAATTGGTCAGGAACGCTCCTGCTACTTTGAGCAGGTCTAATTTAATACTGAAATTTGCCATAATTCTTTTGTTTGTTGTTATGTTTTGTTTTATAAGTTACTCCCAGTTCTCGAATAGTTTCTCGAACTCTGCCACCTTGTTCGTGATGTCCGTGTGGAGTTGCTGCACGTCTGCTGCCAAGCGTTCTATCGCAGGTGTATCGCGGGTCGGTCGCGGGTCGATTTGCACTTGCGGGGTGATGTATGTGCGTTTGGGGTGCGGAATAGCGATTGGCTCAATAGTCGGCTGAATACCACAGGCACGGCACTTTTGCTTGTATAGCAGTTCCTCTTTGTGGGCTTGGTAGTATTCTTTGTTTCGGACACGCTGCTTCTCCCGCTGCTCCTTTGTAAACCTCCGATGTGTCCGCTGCCATTCCGAGTGCTTTGCCAGCAATTGCTCCCTGTGGGCTTGATAGTAACGGTGGTTGTACTCGGAATGGTATGCTAATATCTTCTCTCGGTTGGCTGCTTTCCACGCTTCACGGCGTTCTTTACTGTGTCCCATACTCATTTGGGTTTGAAATTCTTGCAGGCGCGTGTGCCTACTACTATCTTGGGGAACGGCTGCAAGGCACAGATGATGAGTGTGGGC